>JANGEZ010000236.1:0-10007 GCA_031838355.1 Candidatus Methylomirabilis sp. bin48
GTCCTTGGGCATGAGGTCGCCCATGCCGTCGCGCGTCACGGCGCCGAACGCATGAGTCAGGGTCTGCTTGTACAGGTGGGGCTGGCCGGTACCATGGCAGCGCTCTCGAACCGGGATCCACAGACCGTTAAGACGGTGAGTTCCCTGCTGGGCGCCGGCGCGGCCGTAGGGCTGGTGCTCCCCTGGAGTCGCGGCCAGGAATCCGAGGCCGACCACTTGGGGCTCATCTACATGGCGAAGGCAGGGTACAACCCCAGCGCAGCCCGCGACCTATGGATCCGCATGGCTGAGGCATCCCGAGGTCAGGGCCGTCCCCCAGAGTTCCTCTCCACCCACCCGGCGGAGACGACCCGCATCCAGCAGATCGAGGCCTGGCTTCCCGAGGCGTCGCAGTATTACCGCCGGGAACCGGGCATGCGATAACCACCCCGCAGCCTCCGCAGGGGCCCGGCATTACTGAGCGGAGACCAGCTATACTTTGCCTCATCGGCAACTGATATTCCTGGGATCGAGGGTCGGCCGTTTCCCCTCGCGATAGAAGATCAGCGCAAGCAGTACGAGACTGTTCGTGTAGTAGTCGTCGCTGTCTTCGAAGAGGTGTGCTTCCTTATTGAAGGCGTTGCGTAGCTTCTCGAGAACGCCAGTCAGGACAGGGCTGTTCGACCTCGCCAGCGCCGATAGGCTCATGGCATAGGCGGCTACGTGTTCGTACTGCCCGGCCGGTCTGCCCTCGTACGTGTACTCGGCAAAGAATCGCCCGCCGCGCCTCGCCCACTCCTGCGTGTAGAAATCCCTCATGCCATCGAGGTATCGCCTGGCCCGATCCTCCCCGAACCACAGCGCATCCATTCCTAGTCGCCACGGAGTTCGAATAGCATCCCAGCTAAACCGATTCGAAAATCCCGTGGCGCGCATCAGAGCTCCGTCCGCTGTGAGGAGCAGCCAGTCCGGCACCAAGCCCACGCCTGTGGTCCCGGCAAAGCGCTTCGAGGCCGTTTCGATGAGGTGATAGCTTCCCTCGATCAGGTCGTTCCAACGTGGGTCTTCGGTACACGCAAAGAATATCCGGAAGTGGGCCGGCGACAGATAGGATGGGTTGATGATGTAGGAGTCGCGCCCCTTTCTCCAGTTTCCCGGCAGGAGATACCTTCGCCCATTGATCATCTCCGTTTCCAGATCGAGCAAATCGCTCATGACCAATCGCGCCTTCCGGGCATAGCGCTCGTCGCGCCAGCGCGCAGAGGCGGTAATCAGCGCGAGGGCATAATCGAGGTCGGCGTCGGACGCGCTGTTCCAGTCAGTGACCCCCTTACCTGGTTCCCAATGCCAGGCAAGCAGATGGTCGCCGGTGCGACCCTTCCGCGAGAGGTGTGCTTCGGTCCAGTCCAGGACCTTGTCGAATGTCTTTCGGTCGTCGAGCAGCGAAGCGATGAGGAGCGCATACGCCTGCCCTTCGGAGACGGTATCCCCGCTGTTCCGAGGACGCTGGACACGCCCATCCTGGAGGATGAACCGCTTGCCGTACCCGCTCCAGGCCCTGGCGATCAGATCGACCGCCGGATCGATCTCACTCCTGGGACCGTAGGCCGACGCCGTACAGGCGACCGCGAGTAAGCTTATTACCCCGACTACTCTAATGATCCACATGCCGCTAGTCATATCGTCACGCCGTCAAGATCAGAACCTGTAGTCGATCAGTACCCCCGCGTTCCATTCATCATACACACTCGACCGAATCGCCTTCAGCGACAGACCGACATCGAGTTGGCGCGCCAGCGCATAGGCGAGCTTGCCTTGCCACTCGTGAAACAACTTCCCGTTACTGTCCACGGAGATTCCGTAATAGGCGGTATAGTGGTTGCGCGGCGCCTCTGCCAGATAGTCCCCTTTCGTCGGATAGCCCAACCAGCGCTGAAACTCCATGGCGACCGTGTTCGTGGCGTATGCGCCCGGCGAAAAATACGATCGCTCTCGCTGGAACCCGAAGGCGTTCACGCGGTAGATGAGACGAAACGCCTTCGGAAACCAGAGTAGACGATACGACGCGAGGAACTCGCCCCCGATCCTGGTGTTGTTGTCGGAGTAGTTCGCATAGTCGCCTCGTATCGCCCAGTCGATGCGCCGTTCGAGCGCTCCGCTCACGCTCGCCGAGAGTCTATTGACGGTAATCCCATTCAGAACGGTTGTCTGGTTCTCCCACAGGTCCTTCCGCTCGAAGTCAACCCGCACCCTCGCTCCGGACGGCATCTCGTATGACACGCCAACGCCGACATTAAGGCGGTCCCGTCCGATCTCGTTGTAGTGGAGTTCGCTTACGAATCCATCTATATGGAAATAGCCGTTCGGACTGTAGCGCATCCCTACGGTTTCCACATTGGTCAACAGGTGGTTGCGTCCGAAATCGAATCGCACATTCTCGTACCTGACGCGGGCCGACACCTCATCCGACATCCGAACACGTCCCTCCGCAGTGGCCAGTCCGTACCTGATTGACCGACTACCATTGTAGCCCTTCTGATCGATATAGTCGTAACCAAGCGTAAGAAGCGGCCGTTGGGATAGCTCGCTGAGCTCCAGTGCGCGCTCGGCCTGTCGATGTCCCGGTGCGACGAACATCAATTGGCGGTACAGCGCTTGCGCCTCCGATGGTCTCTCACCCAACGCAGCGATCTGCCCCAGATCGAACAGTGCCTCGCTGTTCTGTGGCTCCAGCTCGGCCAGTCGTTCGAAAGCAGTCTTGGCCCGTCTCAGTCGCCCCAGCCACAACGCTTCCTTCCCGTCGCGTTCCAGCGCCGTGGCCACATCACCCGGAAACCGTTTGAGGATCGCGTCAAATTCGGCCAGGGCGCGCGCATGCTGGAATGTCCAACCGTACGCCCTGGCTTTGTTTCGCCATATCGTGAGATCATCCGGTGCGAGCGTTGCGGCGGCCTCGAATTGTGTGAGAGCCTCAAAACGACGTTCCGCCTCAAGTAACAGCCATCCAAGCTCAGTAATGGCATCCCACTGTGTTGGGGCGAGCGCGATTGCCGATCGGTATCTGGTGATCGCCTGTTCATACACTCCGAGCTTCCAGGCGTTCCTCGCTCCCAGCATCAATACCTCTCGCTCGCTGGGCTCTTGGGCCCCCGCGATGGTCGCGGCCCAAGCGATGAATACGCCCCAAATCAGGACCCGAACGGTGAGTCGGTGGCGCACCCGGCACCCCTTTCCTACTCTCCCAGCAGCACAACAATGTGCTTTTCGGCCTCTGCGAACCGGCCGCGGTTGTGCAGCTCGAGCGCAAGCTGCATCCTCAGGTCCTTCCGCGTGGGTTCAAGCTCAACCAGTCGATCCAGCACCTTCAGAAACTCGTCCTTCTGATCGGTCTTCCGCAGCGCCTCGAGGATCCCCTTCCAGGCCTCTACGTCCTTGGGGTTTGCATGCAGGGCGACCCGAAACTCCTCTTGCGCTTCTGCAACCTTGCCGGCTGCGATCAGCACCCACCCGAGCTCCCTTCGTGCGTCGTTGAGTCGCGGGTCCCTTTCCAGCAGCTTCCGGTAGCGTCGCACCGACGTGTCGTGCTTGCCGGCCTTCGCCGCGTTCCTTGCTCCCATCAGTAGGAGGAAGTCCTCGTCGATTTGTGACTGCCGCTCCTGAGCCGGTGCGGCGGAGACGACACCTATCAGCGCTATCGCCAGCAGGATCGTTGTCCACTGCGTTATGTGCTTGGTCATCCCTATTCCGGTCCCTCCCTCAGCAGTGCGGCGAAGTGCAGCTCTGCTTCCGCATATCGGCCTGCATTGTGCAGCGTTAGCGCGAGTCGCATCCTCAGCCCTTCGTCCTCGGGGATCGCGGCGGCCACTCGCCGCCAGACCTCAATCGCCTCGTCTGCTCGCCCAGCCCGTTCGAGGACCTGTCCGAGCTTCACAAAGGAATCGAGATCATCCCGCCTTACTCGCGAGCGCGCAATCTGCTCATAGACGCGCATTGCCGCCGCCGGATCCGGCGCTTCCACTGCCTGCTCCAGCCGTTCCAGCACGATCTCGGCCGTGTAGATCCATTGAAAACCACTCCAGACCGCTGCACCGTACAATAGGCCGATTGTGCCGATGAACCATCCGTTTCGGATCAGTTGTATACTGTTCATGCGTTTCGGCATCAGTGGCCTGTCTCGCAGAATTGCGCCAGGATCTTGCGGGAGGGTCCCAGCGGCTCCACGAACGTGGCGCCGACCCGGTATGACCGTCCGGTCGCCACCTCCAGACAGTTGCGAATCTCGATCTCGGCATCCAGCCTTCCGAACGGCGTGACCAGCGTGATCGGGGCATGCGCACCAGCCGCCATCGGGGAACCGACCGTGAACGCCAGGCCGCCTATGCTGATGTCCTCCGTCACCGTGTAGCGTGGCGGGTTGCCGCGCAGGATCATCGGCAGACTGATCGCCATACGTTTCGCCCTCCGCTTGATCTGCCGCCGGTCATAATAGGCCAGCACAAACTTGGTCAGCGGCGACGGCCTGACGTCGAATCGGTGCATGAAGGCGGGCAACATCCGGCTGAAACAGAACTCCGTGATCGCATCCTTGTCCTCCCTGCTCAGGTCGGCGAATTTCACGCCATACCGGAAGACCCCTTCCATTGTCATGCTCCGGTTGATATACAGGACGACCCCGTTGCACGTCATGACCTGGGACCCCAGATACAGCCTCAATCTCACCTGTTCCCCGACAGGAAGGGCAGAGAATGTTGTGAGCGCCATACCATCCTCGTTCAGATCCGTGGCTGTGCCCAGGCCGCTCGTTACGTGCTCACCCTCGCCGGCCTCGTGCCAGACAGGCAGACCGCCAAGGAACCGGGACTCCTTTCGGCGGTGCAGGGAAGCGGTCACCGTTGCTACGACCAGACACGCCAGGTAGCCGTTGACCCCGCTCCAGAACATGCCGATGCCCAGTCCCAACCGGTTGTGCGAGACGCCATAGGCCCATTTCAGCGCCCCCCACTCGATGGCAGTGACGCCCAAGAGGATGATCGTCAACTGGGGGAGGAGCGCCAGCAGGCTGACCGCCTCGCCGGCCCCTTTCGCTGTCACGATGAACCGAGCCTTCACCCGCAACAGCGCCTTAACCATGGCCTTGGACAGCACAAAAAAGTTCATCATGTTGTAGATCTCATCATCACGGATCCGGCCCTGCCCCCGACCGACAATCTTGATGCTCATAATGACCACTGCCAGAAATATCGCGTACCGCCACATGAACGGCCAGTTAAAGGGAAAGATGGGGTACCACCCGGTCAGCAGCATGATCGCTGGCGTGATGAAGTAGATGAGTTTTGGCAGCCCGATGAACCAGCCGAACACCGTGGCAAAGAAACAGATCCGCTGCGGCAGGGTCAAGCCTTTGGTCCACAGCGGGTTATCGGCAAAGAGGAGACTGATATTGCCCTCGGCCCATCGGAGTTTCTGTATGTGATAGTTCTTGAGATCGGTGGCAGCGAGCCCACTTGACAACAGTTCATTGTGGTACACGCCTTTCCACCCTGCCTTGTATAGGCGAACGCTGGTGTGGAGGTCTTCCGTGATCGTTTCTGTCGCAAACCCGCCGATCTCATCGAGCGCGCTCTTTCGGAATGCCGCCCCTGTTCCGGCGAAGAAGGCGGCGTTCCAGTAGTCCCTTGCTGGCATCATGAGGCGATAGAACATATCCCCTTCGTTCCACTTTTCTCTCTTCTCAAATTTGAATCGGAATGAGAACGACTCGACGTTGTAGTAATTTTGTGGTGTCTGGACGAAGGCTACCTTCTCGTCCGTGAAGTACCCGAGCGTCTTGTCGAGGAAATCAGGTTGAGGGACATAGTCCGCGTCAAAGACCACGATAAAGTCCCCATCGGAGATCGACAAGGCGTGGTTCAGGTTGCCGGCCTTCGCATGGGCCCGCTCTCTCCGCGCCACATATGCGCACCCCAGTTCCACTGCGAGCGCGGCAAATTCAGGCCGATTCCCGTCGTCCAGAATGTAGGTCGTATGGGGATAGGCCATGTGGAGACAGCCTAATACCGTTTTCCTGACGAGGCTGACGTCTTCCTTGTAGGTGGGGATATAGACGTCTACCCGCAAGCCGGGCAGAGCAGGAGGCGGTGTTCGCTGGAGTGGATGCCACATCTGGAAGAAGTAGAGAAACAGGGAAAGGCATCCGTGGAATTCTGCGTAATAAAAGACAAGGGAGAATGTCGGCGCGTCCCAATTGATCGTGTACAACAGCCGGTAAGCGAGATAGTACAGATAGACCGCGATGGTGAGTACCATGACGGCCTGGTAATACCGTACCGATGCCACACCCCCCGCAGCCAGTGGGCGGTGTCTCAGCTCCAGCCTTTCAGGCTGCGGCGGTACGGTATGCTCAGTCACCGAATCGCGCTATGGCCTTCGAAAACCATTGCCTCCAAAACGCCTCCTGAAACCACACACATTGCGGTGTCCGGTGCGCGCGAATTGTGCGTCAAAAAGAGGTAGAAGGTCAATATAAATTTGATTCCGTTGGGGTTCCTCTATATTTCTCTCGGTAAATACGATTTATCCACAAGAGAGCAGCAAAAGAAAAATCGTTGTCAGCATACTTGAACCTCACGTACAATAATCACTCGTGAAAGCTGTTCAGGATGTCATGAACGATGTGACCGACGGAGGATTTTATGGCCCAGATCAAGAGCGGAGGCGATATTCCGATTGCAGCACCTCTGAAAGAGAAACGAAAGTTCAGGCCTCCGACGGCGTTCGCCAAGCGCGCGGTCGTCAATAAGCCTGCCGTCTATAAGGAAGCGTCGAAGGATCCGGTCCGGTTCTGGGAGCGCCAGGCCAAGGCCCTTCACTGGTTCAAACCGTGGAGGCGGGTCCTCCAGTGGAAGGCCCCGCATGCGAAGTGGTTTACGGGCGGTAAGCTGAACGTCGCCTATAACTGCCTCGACCGCCATGTGAACGGTCCCCTGCGCACCAAGGCAGCCCTGATCTGGGAGGGAGAGTCTGGCGACACGCGGACCCTCACATACTGGGATCTCTATCGAGAGGTGAACCGCTTCGCAGCGGCCCTCAAACGACACGGCGTCAAGAAAGGGGACCGGATCACCATCTATATGCCGATGATCCCGGAGGTCGCCATCGCGATGCTGGCGTGCGCGCGCATCGGCGCGCCTCATAGCGTGATCTTCGGCGGCTTCTCACCGGAGGCAGTCCGCGACCGGATCCTCGACGCCGACTCGGCCCTCGTGATCACGGCCGACGGCGGCTACCGTCGCGGCGCGGTGGTGCCGCTCAAGAAGAACACCGACGAGGCGCTCAGGGCGTGCCCAGGCGTCAAGACGGTGGTCGTGGTGAGGCGGACCGGGCAGGCCATAGACATGGAGCCAGGCCGGGACGTCTGGTGGACCGATTTCATCAAGGACGCGCCGGCCAAGTGCGCCCCTGAGATCATGGACGCCGAGGAGATGTTATTCCTCCTCTATACCTCTGGTTCGACCGGGAAACCGAAAGGGGTCATCCATACCACAGGTGGCTACCTGACTGGAGTGGTCACCACGCACAAGTGGGTCTTCGATATCCAGGACAACGATGTCTACTGGTGCACTGCCGACGTGGGCTGGGTCACGGGGCATTCATACGTCGTCTACGGACCTCTGGCCAATGGGGCGACCACCGTCATGTACGAGGGCACCCCGGACTACCCTGATAAGGATCGTTTCTGGCGTCTCATCGAGAAGCACGGGATTACGATCTGTTACACGGCGCCAACGGTCATCCGCACCTTTATGAAGTGGGGCGAAGAATACCCGAAGCGCTGCGACCTCTCGAGCCTTCGCCTGCTCGGCAGCGTCGGCGAGCCGATCAATCCCGAGGCGTGGGTCTGGTACTGGAAGGTGATTGGCGGAGGCCGTTGTCCGGTGGTGGACACCTGGTGGCAGACTGAAACCGGCCACATCCTGATCACGCCGCTCCCGGGGATGACCACGCTCAAGCCGGGCTCGGCTGCCCGACCCTTCCCCGGGATCGATGCTGAGGTGGTGGATGAGAACGGCAGGCCCGCTACGACCGGCTTCCTCGTGCTTCGTAAGCCCTGGCCCGGCATGCTCCGCGGGATCTGGGGTGATCCGGATCGCTTCGCCAAAGAGTACTGGTCGAAGTATAAAGGTATCTACTTCACCGGTGACGGGGCCAGCCGAGACAAAGATGGCGATTTCTGGCTGCTGGGTCGCGTCGATGACGTGATGAACGTCTCCGGACATCGCGTCTCGACGGCGGAGGTAGAGTCCGCCCTCGTGGATCATGCTGCCGTGGCTGAAGCAGCCGTCATCGGCCGCACCCACGAGATCAAAGGGCAGGCCATCGCCGCCTTCGTGACCATCCGGGACGGCATCAGGCCCACTCCCGAGCTCCAGGCGGAGATCAAGGCGCACGTTGTCAAGAAGATCGGCGCCTTCGTCAGGCCGGACGATCTGATCTTCACGGCCGAGTTGCCCAAAACCCGGAGCGGCAAGATCATGCGTCGCCTGCTCCGTGATATTGCCGAAGGCCGGGCGCTGGGCGATACCACAACGCTGGCAGACGCCAATGTGGTGGCTGAACTCAAGGCCAAGTACGGCGAGCAGTAGCGGCCCATGCCAAATTATGACTCATGGCACGAAAGCATGGCTACGCTTCGGTCCTCCACCCCCCATCCTCACCTTCCCCCACACGGGGGGAAGGGACACCTTTTGTGGATTCCTCCCCTCCCCTTATGGATCTCCTCCCCCCTTGAGGGGGAGGATGAAGGTGGGGGGTCAAGCTTCGGCGGATAGCCTCTGTCACAGATTCCAACTCCGTCAAGACCTCGTGATCCCAGAACCGAACCACTCGGTACCCGACGCGCTCAAGCCACGCGGTCCGTCCGGCGTCCTGCTGCACATGCACAGCATGCTGCCCTCCGTCCACTTCGACGATCACTTGTCTCTCCAGGCACACGAAGTCCACAATATACGGTCCGATCGGATGCTGGCGGCGGAACTTGCACCCGTCGATCTGGCGCCACCGCACCTGCCGCCACAGGGCGCTTTCAGCATCTGTTGGACGCTTCCTCAGCGTCCTGGCGTTCCTGTTCACCCCCCCATCCTCCCCTTCCCCCTCAGGGGGGGGAAGGGATCTAATCCACACTATCCTGCCAAGAGCCTAAATTATTGGGTCGGGCGTTACTTGCGCGTCCAGGTTCCGTTCGGAAGCTGCACCCACCAGCCCGGGTGAGCCGCGTCGCGGCGGATTGATGCAAAGGTGTCGGCGGCATCCGTCCTCACCCTCGCCAGGTTCGCGGAGGTTCCCTCTTGCTTGGTCAGCTTGAGAATCGCCTTGGCCATCCCGTTGATCACCACCTCCCGGTCCCTATTTTCCTCCTGCAACAGCGCGGCTTCTGCCTCGCCCACCTGAGGGGGATTCGCGCGTAAGACCGCCTTCCCATCTTTCGCCTCACCCACCAATCCCTGTCCTCGAAGCTGATTCATCCGGGCGAGTCGCTGCCCGATTCCTTTATATGCGGCGATCACCTCGGGATAGCCCTTAATCTCTTGCGTAATCTGCCGCGAGAGATCGTCCTGGGCCAACGCTTCGGCCACAAACGTTATTCGCCACGTACGAATGACGGCCAACAGGGTGTGCCGTCCTTGCTGCACGCCGGACGTTGGCGGCTGAACCGGCGCCGCGTCCTTTCCCTTCTGTGGAGCCGGCTGAAGCAACTCCTCTTCCAGCGACTTGTAAGCCGACTTGACATCCTTTTCCGGAAAATAGACGTTGACCGTAATGACCGCGCACGCGGCGAAACTGAGTAGGGAACTCAGGGTGAACATCACAAGCTGTTTTCGGTACTTGCGCATCCGTCCTCCTTCTGTCTGCGGTCCTCAATGACTGTGGCTCAGTGGTAACTACTCAAGGTGTTTAGGCTATGGGCTACAGGTTGTAGGCTGTTAGACTGTAGGCTATAGGTTATGAGTCATTGCGCATGGACCGAATCA
>JANGEZ010000237.1:0-4004 GCA_031838355.1 Candidatus Methylomirabilis sp. bin48
CCTCCTCTAACCGCACATCTTCCGCGCCGTGAAGAACCGCCGCCACCATCGTCCGACTCAGGGCATTCACAGGGATCACGACGTGCTTACCCCGGCCGGTAAGAAAAGGACCTTCGTGGCCTGCCCTCCGCGCTGCAGACGCGCCCCCTCATCGAATCGGCTCAAGTCAAAGCGATGGCTGATAAGGGGAACGGTCTGGACTTGGCCGGAGGCCAAGAGTTGGATCGCCTCGCCAAGTTCCACCGGCGTGGCCGAATAGGTTGCCGTGAGGGACAGCTCCTGCCGGTAGAAGGCGCTCAGATCGATCGTCATGCGTCCGGCGTCGCCCGCATCCGCAAAAATATTGATCTTCCCACCGGCACGCAGGACGCCGAGCACCGCCTCTAACGTCGGGGCGCTGACCGCGGTGAGGATAGCCCCGTCGATCCCTTCCTTTTCCGTGACGGAGCGAAGCGCCGTCAGCGGGTCCCATCCGGCCACATTCAGGGTCACTTCAACGCCAAGCGTTCGAGCCAACTCAAGGCGCTCCTCCCGAAGATCCACGCAGATCGGTCTCGCGCCAAAAGCGGCGATGGTCTGCGCGACCAGCAGCCCCATGCACCCGGCGCCGACTACCACGATCTGATCGCCAACCTGAACATTGGATCGTTTGACCGCCCGCACGGCGCACGCCAATGGCTCCATGAAGATGCCTGCCTCGTCTGAAAGCTTCTCGGGGAGCGCAAAGGCTGTCTGCTCTATCTGCAGGGCTGGAATCCGGACGAACTCAGCGAAGCCGCCAGGATCTATATTGGTCGCCTTGAACTGGGGACACATCGACTCGCTGCCATGGCGACAGTAGCGGCACCGGCCACACGGGACATGGTGCGCGACTGCCAGGCGATCACCGGGGGCAAACCGCCGCACCCCTTCACCAACCGCCCTGACCACCCCCACCAACTCGTGGCCCAGCGGGACGGACCGCCCAAGCGGCATCTCGCCAAAGATCTTACCCAGATCGGATCCGCACAGACCACATGCCCTCATCTCCAGGAGCAGTTCCCCTGGCTCAATGGAGGGGATCGGCAGATCGACGAGTTCGACGATCCCAGGCCCCACTAGCTGAACAGCTCTCATCCCATAGCCCCTGAGGATGCAGGTAGCAGATACCAGGTTCTGGACTGGTAACTACTCAGGTGTTTAGGCTGAAGACTGAGGACTGAAGGCTCTAATGCCTGAAGTTGTGTGTGGTCACGCATGATGTACCCCTAAAAGCCTTCAGCCTTCAGCCTATCTACCTGAGTAGTTACGTCGGAGCATTGTTCACAGGGGCAGTTCGCCCGTAGTAAGTCATACGTATAGATGCCGGTATCGTGCCTATCGCTCCAGGTAAAGTTCAGCGCATACCAACCTACAGGGCGATAATCGGTAACCTGAATCTCACCAGGCTTCACGACTGAACCGCTGAGAACTAAGAGATCCCTGGCGTTCAACCTCTTGCTCCTGGCATCATCGCACGAGGCGCATGGACAATCACGTCGAAGAGCATCAAACGAGTAGACACTGCGGTGGCCGTCCCGCCATGTAATGATCAGGACCCGCTCCCGCCGCTCAACGATCACCTCGGCCGGATCAGATGATCGTGTCGGTACCATCGCTCACCCTCATCGCGTCGTTGCGTCTGTTGCGTATTACGCTATGGACGCTATGACGCTATAGACGCGTTCGTTGCTGTTGTCGAACCACTCGACCCCGAGAGATCGCCTGAAGGAGTAATCGCCCCTCACCGGTCTCCTGTTCGATGTGAGGAATCAGGTCTCCATAGCGGATAGTCTGATCTCCTGTCCTGGCAAAGATCTGGCTCGGGTCGATCTTGTACCGCTCGATCCACCGCTTTACTTCAGCGATGGCCTCCTCCTTTGTAAGCAGCGGGAGATCGCCATCTTCAGAATCCGGTACGATAGGCTCCCCGTCAAGACGGCTCAACTCATCTACCACGCAGATCAACATAATACTTCCAAAGACAGGCGCCATGACCTATCTGTCCCGGTGTCACGCTCTGCCTCAGGGTTGGGCCATCGTTCTTTTGTCAGACGGAGTCGGCGCATCCCCAGAGGGCCTGATGGCGCCACACGAGCTCCGACAGGCATCTACCGTATTTTTTAAGAGCATGGCTACCGTCATCGGGCCCACTCCGCCTGGAACCGGGGTGATCAGCGAGGCCTTTTGCGCAACCTCCGGAAAGTCCACATCCCCCACTACTCTGCCGTCTGCAAGGCGATTCACGCCGACGTCGATAACCACGGCTCCTTCCTTGACCATGGGGCCGGTCACCAACCCTGGCTTTCCTGCCGCCACAACAAGGATATCGGCCTGCCTGGTATGATAAGCAAGATCGCGGGTCTTGATATGGCAGATGGTCACAGTGGCGTGGTGCTGCAGCAGCAGGAACGCCGTCGGTTTACCGACTACCACACTCCACCCGACGATGACCGCATGCTTTCCTTCGATCACCACATTCGTCCGATTGAGTAACTCGAGAATACCAAGCGGCGTGGACGCGACAAAGAGGGGACTCCCGACCAGCAATCCGCCAAGGTTAGAGGGGTGAAACCCGTCCACATCCTTTTCCGGAAGAATCGCCCCCAGCACTCGCCTTTCGCTGATGTGGGACGGGAGCGGAAGCTGAACGAGAATGGCGTGCACGGCAGGGTCGCTGTTGAGGCGTTCGATCTCGTGGAGCAGTAAAGCTTCCGGAAGGTCGGCCGGCAGGTCGATTCGTACCGAGGTGATCCCGACCTCCTTACACGCCTTGGCCTTCTTCTGCACGTAGGTCGCTGAGGCCGGGTCGTTCCCGACGAGGATCGCCGCCAGGCACGGGACCACCCCAGTCTGCGCAGCTATCGCCGCGACCTCGAGCTGGACTTCCCGGCGAATCTCCGCCGCAATAGACTTGCCGTCGATAACCCGCGCTGACATACGGCCGCCTCAGGGTTCCCGTTGGATCCGTACGATCGAGGTCGAGTGACCAGTCCGCTCGTCGATCTCCACCACTACCCCGCACAGTCGAGGCGCGCCGGTGGCCGGACGGAATTGCTTCGGAAGACCGGATAGGAATTTGGCAATCGGACCTTCAATGCCCATCCCGATGACCGAGTCGTGACCACCCGTCATCCCCACATCGGTCAAATACGCTGTCCCCCCAGGAAGGATCCGTTCGTCAGCGGTCTGGACATGCGTGTGGGAGCCGATCACCGCCGACACCCTCCCATCTACATACCAGGCGAAGGCCTGTTTCTCCGCCGTCGCCTCACCATGAAAATCGACGAAGATCAGTGTCGTCTCTCGACGCAGCCGGACGATCTCACGGTCACCCACTCGGAACGGGCAATCAAGCGCAGGCATGAATGCCCGCCCCTGCAGATTGAGCACCCCTACGACACAGCCACCTCGGTCCACCACCAGGCTTCCCTTACCCGGCGCAGGCTCTGGGTAGTTCGCCGGCCGCAGGAGCCGCTCCTCCTTCGCAATGTACTCTTCGACCTCCTTCTTATCCCAGATATGATTTCCAGAGGTCAGGAGATCGACACCGAGCGCGAACATCTCTGCAGCCATCGCGCCCGTGAGGCCGAAGCCGCCGGCCAGGTTTTCGCCATTCGCAATGACAAGGTCGATGTTCTGCTCCTCGGCCAGGCGCGGCAACACAGACGCCACGACCTCACGACCCGGCTTTCCGATAATGTCACCGATGAATAAGATTCGCATAGAACTCGGTTCAGTGTTCAAAGTCCAAGGTTGAAGACAATACTCCCATTGGCCTCGAGCTTAAACCTTGAACGTTGCACATAGAACTTAGAACAGATTTATTTCGCGTACTCCACCGCCCGCGTCTCGCGGATGACGGTCACCTTGATATGACCAGGGTACTGCATCTCCTCTTCGATTCGCTTCGCGATATCCCGCGCAAGCTGATACGCCTGCACGTCCGATACCTTATCGCTCTCAACGATGATGCGCACCTCGCG
>JANGEZ010000238.1:0-2362 GCA_031838355.1 Candidatus Methylomirabilis sp. bin48
CAAGATACAAGGTAGACAGGCTGAAGGCTTTTAGGGGCAAATCATGCGTGATCATACAAAACTCCGGAAAGGTCTTGAATGGCTTTTAGGATACTTCAGCCTACAGCCTACAGCCTAAACACCTTGTAGCTATATGGTCAACACAGAAACGCTGTCGACGGAAGATGTTGCGCTGAGACGACAGATCAAGTGGCTGATCGGCCTTCGGCTTCTTGTCGCATTCCTGTTTCTGGGCTCAGCAGGCATCCTCGCCTTCCGGGAGCATCCCCCCTTCGCGCTCACCCCTCTCTTTGTCGTCATCGCTTGTATCTGCCTTCTCACCATCCTCTATCTTCTCGCCCTGAACGGCACCACGCAGATGAAGCGGCTCTGTGGACTGCAGATCGGGATAGACGTCGTCCTGGTCACTGCCCTGGTGTGCTATACCGGAGGGATCGAGAGTCTCTTTGCGTTTGTTTACATCTTTCCCGTTCTGGCCGCGGCCATCCTCCTGTCCCGACGGTCGAGCCTGTTGCTCGCCGGCGGAAGCAGCATTCTCTATGGATCACTGATCAACATCCAGCTCTATGGGCTCACGAAGTGGGCCCCGTTCCTCTCCACGGGAAGCGTCGCGCACGATCCCGCATACGCGCTCTTGCAGCTCTTCGTCAATAGCGCGGCCTTTTTTCTTGTGGCTCTCCTGGGCAGCCAGCTTGCCGGGCGGCTCAAAGAGGCGGGTCGTGAGCTGGAAGAACGACGGAATGACCTCCGCAATCTCCGGACTCTTCACCAAGACATCGTCGAGCATATCCCGAGCGGGATCGTGACGCTGGACCTCGAGGGGAAGATTGTCTCGTTGAACCGGGACGCGCAGAGGATCATCGGCGTCACGGCCGAGCAGATACGAGATAAGATCTGGCGAGAGACCCCTTTTGGAGAGATCAAGGGGCTTGAGACGTTCTTCTCCGCTCCCGCGCCCACCTTTCGCGGACTCTCCCAGGAGCTTGAGATTACGCGTCAGGATGGCCAATCTATTCCGATCGGGATCAACCTTACGCCCATGAAGTCATCCGAGGGCAGACTCGTAGGTCTCGTGGGCATCTTTCAGGACCTGACGGAACGGAAAAAGACGGAGGCCAGGCTTCGCCAAGCCGACCGGCTTGCAACGGCTGGACAACTGGCGGCCGGACTGGCACATGAAGTGAGGAACCCCCTGGCCGCGATCAGCGGTTGTATCGAGCTGATGAAGGAAGAAGGGGCGGCCCGGCCTCAACTACTCGATATTGTTCTTCGGGAGGCTGAGCGATTGAAATTGGTGACGGGGCAGTTTCTAGATTTCGCTAAGCCAACACCGCTTTCGCAGAGGCAGTGCAATCTCGTAGCGCTGGTCGCAGAGGCGGTCTTGCTCTTGGAAAAGAGTTGCGATGCGAGGCATCCGGTGACCTTTTCTGTTCAGAGGGATACCGAAGAGGTCATGGTGGTAGGTGACCCTGACCAGTTGAAACAGGTATTCTGGAATCTTGGACTCAATGCGATTCAAGCCATGCAGATGGGCGGGCAGCTCAACTTTGCCATCCGCAGTCATGGATCTACAAACGGCGACGGCTGGGTGGCGATTGAGTTGACTGATACAGGACGGGGGATCTCGCCAGGAGAGGTCGAACGGATCTTTGATCCCTTCTATACGACGAGGCCTGGCGGTACAGGCCTTGGGCTTGCTATTACGCGGAAGATCATCGACAATCTCGGCGGTCGGATCGAGGTGATCAGTGAAGAGGGGAGCGGGTCAACCTTCAAGGTCTTGCTCAAACAGGCCCCGGATGAATAGGCTGAAGGCTGAAGGCTTTTAGGGGTAGAAACCGATTCTGTTCTGGTCCGTCATTCCGTGCTTGACACGGAATCCAGTCGGGCCCTCTGGATACCGGCCTCCGCCGGTATGACGAACTCGCGGCAAGCCGCGGGGAATGAACCCCCAGTGGATTCAGTCTTCAGCCTATCTACCTGAGGAGTTACGTAATGGGAACGATATTAGTCGTCGATGACGAGCAGGGGATGCGCGAGTTCCTCACCGTCCTTCTGGAAAATCATGGGCACCGTGTGATCGCTGCCTCTGATGGCGAGCAGGCGCTTCAGCTCATCGCGCACCAGCCCCCCGATCTGGTGATCTCTGATGTTCGAATGCCGAAGGTGGATGGAATCGGCCTTCTGACTGGAATACGAGAAAAACATCCGCATCTCCCCGTCATCATGATGACAGCGTACGCCTCTTCGGACTCGACAATTCAGGCCATGCGCTTGGGGGCTGACGATTACATTACTAAGCCCTTCCGAATCGACGAGATCCGGTTAGTGGTGGAGCAGGCTTTGGCAAAGCGCCGGGCAA
>JANGEZ010000239.1:0-4677 GCA_031838355.1 Candidatus Methylomirabilis sp. bin48
GAGCGCATAGACGTCGGCCGCGACGACGTATGGTTCTACTTTGTAGATCGCAATTCCCTCCGGAGATCCGGCATGGTTCACGGGGTTGATCATGGCCAACAGTTCCCACGCGCGACGGCTGTCGCCCAATGCAGCGAACGCCATCACCGCCCAGATCGCCCCATGCGTGTACTGCCCACCATTCTCTCTCACGCCTGGGACGTACCCCTTTATATAGCCAGGATTCAACGTCGACGTGTCGAATGGCGGATCCAAGAGTTGGATCAGCGCATGGTCCCGGCGAACGAGGCGCTTATCCACCGCATCCATCGCCATGCGCGAGCGCTCGACATCGCCCGCCCCGGAGAGTACAGACCAGCTTTGCGCAACCGAGTCAATCTGGCATTCGGGGTTACTCGCCGACCCAAGCGGCGAGCCATCGTCGAAGTAGGCGCGGCGATACCACTCGCCGTCCCAGCCATTCTGCTCGATATTCTGGCGCAATTGAGCCGCCTCCCTTTGGCAACGTTCGACGAAGGAGACGTCACCATGCCTGCGGGCAACCTCAATGAACCGCATCAGCACGTCATACAGGAAAAATCCCAGCCAGACACTTTCACCTTTGCCGTGTTCGCCCACAGCGTTCATGCCGTCGTTCCAGTCGCCTGAGCCCATGAGCGGCAGGCCGTGCTCACCATATCTGAGACCCCTCAGGATGGCTCGCACACAGTGCTCGTATAAACTGGCCGCTTCTTCGGACCGGCTGGGTAGATCGTAATATGAGTCCTCCTCCGCGTTTACCGGGCGGCCCTCGACGAAGTGGATGGGTTCGTCCAACACCCCGGTGTCCCCTGTGTTCAGAACGTAGCGGCACGTCGCCAACGGCAGCCAGAGGTAATCATCCGAACAGTGTGTACGCACGCCCCGGCCCGAGGGGGGATGCCACCAATGCTGGACATCTCCCTCCAGGAACTGATGGGCCGCGCAGCGGAGTAAGTGCTCGCGCACGAGGTGCGGCTGGGCGTGGATGAGCGCCATCACGTCCTGTAACTGGTCGCGGAAGCCGAAGGCGCCCCCCGGCTGGTAGTATCCGCTCCGCGCCCAAAGACGGCATGCGAGCGTCTGGTACACGAGCCATCCGTTGGTAAGCACGTTGAGGGACTGGTCCGGTGTTTCCACCTGCACCGCGTCGAGCGTGTGCTTCCAGTACTGCCACACCGCGTCGAGCGTGTCCCGCGCCGCAGCGGATCCCCGGAAGCGACGCGCCAGGTTGCTGGCGTCATCGGCGTCTCGCCCCACGCCGAGCCTGAAGATGAACTCACGCTCTTGCCCGTCGGCTAGCTCGAATGCAACTTGGATCGCGGCGCAGGGATCCAGAGCGGCCCCTACCTTGCCGGAAAGCCGCGACCGAGTCATCGCAGCCGGATTCCGAAGCGTGCCGTTCCGCCCAAGGAACTCAGTCCGGTCGCCGCTTACGGTCCGAGTCGCACCGTCCACGTCGAAGAAGGCAACCCGGTCGGCGAACTCCGTGTTGTATGGGTTCCGCGCGAAGAGCGCTCCGCTGTTGGGATCAACTTCGGTGACCACGTGCATTGTCGATTTCGGCCGCAGATCTCCCAGCACCCATTCCACGTATCCCGTGGCAGAGAGCCGGCGGGATTGGCCACACTCGTTTCGCACTTTCAATACCGTAAACTTGATCGGCGCGTCCAGGGCCACGTACACCCACAGCTCTGAGCGGATGCCGCGCTCCGTGTGCTCGAAGACGCTATAGCCGAAGCCGTGCCGGCTGGCGTAAGGCATCGCTCCGCGGCCGGGCAGCGGCGTGGGGGACCAGAAGTGGCCCCTCTCTTCGTCACGGATGTAAAAGGCCTCTCCGCTCGAATCGCCCACGGGGTCGTTGTACCATGGAGTGAGGCGGAACTCGTGGGCGTTCTCGCTCCAGGTGTAGGCCATGCCGCTCTCTGAGATGACGGTTCCGAAGTGCGGGTTCGCCAGCACATTCACCCACGGTGCCGGCGTCACTTGCCCGTGCGCGGTCGTAATGACGTACTCGCGTCCATCCGGGGTGAATCCTCCCAGCCCGTTGAAGAAGATCAGATCGTGGCGAGGCAATGCGGCGGCCGCCGGGGGTTCGGCGCGGCGGGTTCGGGTCAGCGTTAAGCGAGGGACCAATGCTTTCACAGTGCCGCGACGGTTGATCTGCTCCGCCAGCGCTCCACGAGTGTCGGTAATGACGGCGCGAGCGACCGATTGGAGCAGAATACGGTCCTCGTTCGATATCTGGTCCCCAGGTCTTACAAAGATGCCACCGGGTCGATCGGTCACGTTGGCCTCGATGCCTGCGGCAATCAGCCCCATGATCTGGTCGTGCAAAAGTTGCCGGTAACCGGTCTGATCTTCGTTCCAGATCACCAGGTCCACCGCCAGTCCCTTGAGGCGCCAATACGCGTGAGCCTGGATGAGTTGGCGTACCAGATCGATATTGGCTGGGTCTGCAATCTGCAGCAGCACGATCGGCAAGTCGCCGGAAATGGAGTAGCCCCACAGACCGGACTGCCCGTGGCGATTCTTGGTGAGGACGCTCGGGTCGGCGCGCAGCGATGAATTTGCGTAGATGACCGAGCTGGCAAGGTGTCCATAGAGTTGCGCGTCGGCCTCAGTGGCATTGATCTGCCGCAGGACTACCTGGCTATGGGTCCACGCCAGTTCGAAGACGCGATCTGCTAGACGCCGATCCTGGTATTTCTCGACAAGGCCCAGGCACACGTCGCGAGTGTCCCCGATGCCGGAGACAATATTGATCGTCGCCGATTCTTCCGGATCCAGCGTGATTCGATACCGGATCGCGACAATCGGATCGAGCACGGAGCCCTGGCTGCCCGAGAGCGCTGCGGAACCGCTCATCGCTTGCGGATTGGCGACGGTGTTTCCGCGGCCGATGAACCGCAGGCGGTCAGTCTCATAGGATATTTCTCCGATGTCCGCCCCGTGCACGGCCATCAGATGAAACATCAATGGCGCGTGTTCGTCGGGGGAGCGGGGCCGGCGAGTGCAGAGGATCGCCTGCCGCTCCTGGATGATCTCGGTCTGAACAAAGAGATTGCTGAACGCCGGATGCAGCGCGTCCGCGGCAGACGATGCGAGAACGACCTCCGCGTAACTCGTGACGTCGATCGCTCTGCGCGTCCGAGAGCGGTTGGCGATGGTGATTCGGCGCATCTCGATGTCATCCTCAGGCGAAACGGCGATCTCCGTGTGCATGTCGAAGTCGTGGTTGCGGCAGCGGAACTCCGCTCGCGCGTCCGAGAAAATCGCTTCGTAATGCTTCGATTGCTTGAGCGTCGGCTGATGCGCCGTTGACCAGAACTCCCCGCTCGTCACGTCGCGGATGTAACAGAATGTGCCCCAGTTGTCACAGGTGCTGTCTTCGCGCCAGCGTGTGACTGCGATGTCCTTCCATCGGCTGTAACCGCCTCCCGCGTTCGTAATCATCACGTGGTATCTGCCGTTCGACAACAACTGCACTTCCGGTATCGGCGTGTTCGGGCTGCTGAAAACGCGCACCGGCGTCTCCAGGCCACTGGGAGTCGTACGTAAGTCGGAGGACTCGGCGGCGTCGGCGTGCGGATAGAACGCCGTGGCTTTTGGAATCCGCTCCTGGAGCAGCAGCGTGGTCGCCTGGACCAACGGATCCGACTCAAATCGCTTCTGCATCGGACGGTCCAGGAGCAGATAGGCCAGCGAGAGGAAGCTCATGCCCTCGTGATGCGCCATGAAGGAGCGAACCACGGCGTTCGATTTTCCACGCGGCAGACGCGAAGGGGTGTAGTCGATTGCTTCATAGAAGCCATATGTCCCTTCAAACCCTTCAGCGGCGAGTCGCTGCAGATTCAGGCACGCCTCCTCGGGCGCCACCATCAGTGCGAGCGCCGAGGCATACGGTGCAATAACTAAATCCTCGGCTAGCCCGCGTTTGAGACCCAGGCCGGGCACGCCAAACGCTCGGTACTGGTAGTTGAGATGAACGTCAATCGTGTTGTAGCCGGATTCCGAACTCCCCCACGGCACTCCGCGCTTCTTTCCATACTCGATCTGCCTCTTCACAGCCGCCTTGTAGGTCTCGTCGAGCAGCGTGTTTTCGTAGGTCGGCATCACCAGGAGCGGCATGAGGTACTCGAACATCGAACCGCTCCACGAAAGGAGAATCGGCTCTCCACCGGCGTGGGTGAGCAGGCGTCCCAGGGCAAACCAGCTTTCCTGCGGCAGTTGTCCCTGCGCAATCGCCACGAAACTACACAATCTCGCTTCCGAAGCCAGCAGATCGTAGTAACTCGAGTCCCGCCGGTGCTCACCAACGTTGTAGCCGATCGCCAGCAGATGACGCGCCTTATCGAACAGAAAGTCATACTCCATGCCGGCCAGTTCGCTGGATTGCAGTGCAAGCCGTTCGATGGCCGCAATCCTTGCCTTGGCGCGGTGGCTTGCCTCCGTGATGAGCCGTCGAAGCTCACCAGACCATTCACGCTCTTCGGGGGTTGCGTCCGAGCCGAGCCGATGCTCGATTGCCGGGAGCAGCTCCTCCTCAAGTCTCGCCATCTCGCGTAGCGTTGGGATCTCGTCGATGCCGCGAAATTCGCCGAGCCGATTCTGAGAGGCCGGCAGCACAATCCACGGAGCGAGAAACGTCAGCTCATC
>JANGEZ010000240.1:0-6549 GCA_031838355.1 Candidatus Methylomirabilis sp. bin48
CCACACCGGGTCATTCTCTTTGGCTCACAAGCGCGGGGGACGGCGGATGAGCGAAGCGACGTCGACCTCTTGGTGGTCTGTCCGTTTACAGGCAGCCGCCGGTCGCTGATGGTCGCCATAGACCGGGCGCTTTCGGGATTGGGGTTCGCGCGGGACGTGGTGGTCCTTACCCCTGAGGAGTTCGAGCGCGACCGTTATATTCCTGGCACCGTTGCTCGTCCGGCCTCCCTGGAAGGGAAAGTGCTGTATGAGCATCCCGAGTGAAGAGATTCGTCAAAAGGTGGTGCAGTGGCTGGCCTACGGTGATGACGATCTCCGTCTCGCGCGCCATGGGTTAAGCATGTCATGCGGTAGCCCCTACCGCTTGATCGCCTATCATGCGCAACAATGCGCCGAGAAGCACCTGAAGGCGTATCTGGTATTTCACCGGATCGACTTCCCCTACACTCACAACATTGCGCGGCTCCTGGAATTGTGCGCTGACAAGGGCGAGTGGGTGGACGGCCTCCATGAAGCGGAAGGACTCACCCCATTCGCGATCACGGCGCGCTATCCTGGCGAAGACGAGGCAGTGGCCGAAGAGGAGGCACGCCATGCGATCGAGATCGCTGCACTCGTGCGGTACAGCGTGCGAATCGCGCTGACGCGGGAAGGCATGACTCTAGCCGGGGACACAGAATTGTGACCGCCACCATTGATCACCTCCTTATCACCTCGCCTTATGAGGAGCCATAGCACTGCGGGCGCTGCGAGCGCAAGACGCGGCCGTTCGACCTTATAGCGTGGAGTAGAGCAGAGGAATCCGGGGGCTAAATCCGGCGTCTAGGACACTACCCCTAAACCCTGTACCCTTATACCCTACACTCTGGTTTTTCGGAGGATTCATGCACCATTCTGATTTTGTGCATCTGCACGTTCATAGCCAGTACAGCCTGTTGGATGGGGCCTGCTCCCTGGAGAAGCTGGTGGCCAAGGCGAAGGAGTACCGGATGCCTGCCCTGGCTGTCACGGATCACGGCAACCTCTTCGGGGCGATCGACTTTTATACCATCGCGATGAAGGAAGGGGTGAAGCCGATCATCGGCTGTGAGGTGTACATTGCCCCCGGCAGCCGTTTTGAGAGGTCCAATCAGGACAGCGGCTACGAGGGCGCCAGCCACATCACCCTGTTGGCCAAGGACCAGGTCGGCTACAAGAATCTCATCAAACTGGTTTCGGCCGGCTATCTGGAGGGGTTCTACTACAAGCCGCGAATCGATAGGGAGTTGTTTGCCCAGCATTGTCAAGGACTGATTGCCCTCTCCGGCTGCCTGAACAGTGAGGCGGCCAAGGCATTGCTGGATGGCGACGAGGCGCGGGCGAGGGAGACCGTCGGCTGGTACATGGAGGCGCTGGGGCGCGAGAACTACTTTTTGGAGGTTCAGGACCACGGAATGGCCGAGCAGAAAAAGGTCGCTGAGGGCATCTTGCGGCTCGCCAAAGCCTATGAGCTGCCGATCGTCGGGACCAACGATCTCCACTATCCCAGCAAAGAAGATGCGCGTGCCCATGAGGTCCTGCTCTGCATTCAGACCGGGAAGACGATTCAGGACAAGGATCGTTGGCGCTTTTCCACCGATCAGTTCTACTTCAAATCGGCAGCAGAGATGAAGCAGCTCTTCGTGGAACTGCCGGAGGCGGTCAAGAACACCATCGTTGTGGCTGAACGGTGCAACCTCCAGATCCAATTCGGAGAGCTCCGCCTGCCCAAGTACCAGGCGCCGGAGGGGTACACGATTGAGACCTATCTGGCCCATCTGGCCTTGGAGGGGCTGAAGGTCCGATACCCGGACGCGAATGCCGAGGTCGAGGCGCGCCTGAAGTACGAGTTGGAGGTCATCCATAAGACCGGCTTCGCCGGCTACTTCCTGGTGGTCTGGGACTTCATCAAGTTTGCCAAGGATCGTGGGATCTCGGTCGGCCCTGGCCGTGGTTCCGCGGCCGCCTCGCTGGTTGCCTACTGCCTCGGCATCACCAACATCGATCCGCTCCGGTACGGCCTGATCTTCGAACGGTTCCTGAACCCCGAACGGATCAGCATGCCTGATATGGACATCGACTTCAGCGACGACCGGCGGGATGAGGTGATCGAGTATGTGACCAAGCGGTATGGAGCCGACAATGTGGCTCAGATCATCACGTTCGGAACGATGGGGGCCAAGGCGGTCATCCGGGACGTCGGGCGGGGCCTGGGGATGCCCTATGCCGAGGTGGACAAGATCGCCAAGATGGTTCCCAACCGGATCAATATCAGTCTGGACGAGGCGATTGCCGAGAGCCCACCGCTGACCGAGGCGGTGCAGAGCCGGACAGAGGTGGAGGAGCTGTGGCGAGTCGCCAAGTGCCTGGAGGGACTGACACGGCACGCCTCAACCCACGCGGCGGGTGTCGTGATCTCCGGCGACCCGCTCACCGAGCATGTCCCGCTCTACAAAGATCCAAAGGCCGGCAGCAAGCCGACGACCCAGTACGCCATGAAGGCCATCGAGAAGATCGGCCTGTTGAAGGTCGATTTCCTGGGCCTGCGGACGTTGACGGTCATTGCCAACACCTTAGAGCTGATCGCGTCGGGACGCGGGCATAGGATCAAAATCGAGGAGATCCCTCTCGATGATCCAGCGGTCTTTTCCCTGCTCAGCGAGGCGAGGACCTTCGGGGTATTTCAACTGGAATCCTCGGGGATGCGGGATCTGATGCGGCGCCTGAAGCCGGAACGGCTGGAGGATATCATCGCCATCGTGGCGCTCTACCGACCCGGACCGATGGTCATGATCGATGACTTCATCAACCGCAAGAACGGGAAGGTCAAGATCAGCTACGACCACCCGTTGATGGAGACGATCCTCAAAGAAACCTACGGGATCATGGTCTACCAGGAACAGGTGATGCGGATCGCCTCGGACCTCTCCGGCTTCTCGATGGGTGAGGCGGATGTCCTTCGCAAGGCGATGGGCAAGAAAGATCCCGAGATGATGGATCAGCAGCGGAAGAAGTTTGTCGACGGGGCGAAGGAGAAAAAGATCCTGGCACGGACCGCGCAAAAGATCTTCGACAAAATGGCCCCCTTTGCGGGGTATGCCTTCAACAAACCCCACGCGACCGCTTACGCCTTCTTGGCCTATCAGACCGCCTATCTCAAGGCTCATTACCCGGTTGAGTTCATGGCGGCCCTCCTCACCTCTGAGATGGCTGATACCGACGGGATCGTCAAATATATCGACGAGTGTAAGCAGATGGGGATCACCGTTCTGCCACCGGATGTCAACGAGTCGGAAAGCCGCTTTACCGTGGTGGGAGAGCAGATTCGATTCGGGCTGGTGGCCATCAAGAATGTCGGTGAGACGGCCATCCAGTCGATCCTGGCCACACGGCGGGATAAAGGTCGCCTCCGGTCCCTCTTCGACTTCTGCGAGCGGGTGGACTTGCGCCTGGTGAATAAACGGGTGATCGAAAGTCTGGTCAAGTGCGGGGCGTTCGATTCTCTCGGGGCGGCGAGGGCTCAGCTCATGGCTGTTGTCGACAAGGCGATGGAGGCCGGCGCCGGCGCACAGCGTGAGAGGGCCCAGGGCCAGGTCTCACTGCTGGATGCCCTGGAGACGAAGGGCGGGCTCGGCCACCAGGCGGGAGCGCTGCCAGTCATCCCGGAGTGGTCGCCACATCAACGCCTGGCCGCCGAAAAGGAGACGTTGGGCTTCTACGTCACCGGCCACCCGCTGACTGATTATCGGGATGTCATCGCAAAGGTCGCGGCGATCACCACCGATCGCCTCGCGGCCTGCCAGGACAAAGAGACGGTCACGCTGTGCGCTATCGTGTCTGCCATCAAGGAGATCGCCACAAAGAGCGGAGAGCGGATGGCCTTCGTGACGCTCGAAGATATGGCCGGGACGGTGGAGACAGTGGCATTTCCTGAGCTGTATAAGGCAAATCTGCTCCACCTGGTGAAGGGCGCGGCCGTCATGGTCAAGGGACAGGTGGACGTAGGCGAAGAGGTAGTCAAGTTGCTCTTGACAGAAGTCCGCCCCCTCTCGACCATCAGACGCAACGGAAAGTCGGTAGTGGAGATCACGGTAGAGGAAGCGCACCTGTCCGACCCACGACTGGAACAGCTCAAAAGTCTGCTGCTGAGATTCCCTGGATCCGTTCCTGTCAGGCTCCACCTGAGCGTTGCGCCAGGCGCCCAGGTGACCATTGCCGCCTCGCCGGACATGACCGTGGCAGCGAATGAACTGCTCAGGCAAGAGGTGGAGGCCCTATTGGGTCCGGGTACGATCACCGGCGCGTAACCCAGGAGCCCCGCGGTCAGGAATCTGCAGCGTATTTGCGAGGAATAGACGGGAGTGTTGCTGTTTGTCGACGAACGTTAACTCTCAGACGGAGGGAACGATGCGGAGTGTAACCGAATTGAGGCGATGTACGTTCAGCGGCAGAGAGGCAGACGCGTGGTGGCGGTACGTTGCGATTGCGGTCATTACGTTGATCACCTGGTGGAATCCCGGGATCTCCGAGGCCCAGTATACGCATGCCCAGCTTACCACCACCACCGGGGACGGTAGCTACAGCCCCTCCATCTCCGCTGATGGCACCAAAATCGCCTTTCGCTCCAATCGCAATCTGACCGGCGGCAACCCAGACGGTAACTGGGAGGTTTTCCTCTGGACTGCCGGCTCCGGTACCGCCCAGCTCACTGACACCACCGGGGAGAGCACCTACTCCTACCTCTCTATCTCCGCTGACGGCACCAGAATCGCCTTTCGCTCTACTCGCGACCTAACCGGCGGCAACTCAGACGGTAACTATGAAATCTTCCTCTGGACCTCAGGCTCCAGCTTCACCCAGGTTACCACTACCACCGGGGGCGAAAACTTCGCCCCCTCCATCTCGGGTGACGGCACCAAAATCGCCTTTGGCTCTGACCGAAACCTGGTCCCGGGTGGCAATCTCGACGGTAATTCTGAAATCTTCCTCTGGGCTGCCGGTTCCAGTTTCACCCAGCTTACGGCTACCAACGGTGCTAGCACCCACTACAACCCCTCCGTCTCCGCTGACGGCACCAGAATCGCCTTTTACTCTACCCACGACCTAACCGGCGGCAACTCAGACAACAACTCTGAGATCTTCATCTGGGCTAACGGTTTCGGTCTCGCCCAGGTTACCACCACCACCGGGGGCGGGAGCGACAGTCCCTCTATTTCCACTGACGGCACCAGAATCGCCTTTGTCTCCACCAGCAACCTGACCGGCGGCAACTCCGACGGTAATTCTGAAATCTTCCTCTGGACCTCAGGCTCCAGCTTCACCCAGGTTACCACCACCACCGGAGGCTACAACTGGGACCCCTCCATCTCCGCCGACGGCACCAAAATCGCCTTTCGCTCCAATCGCAACCTGACCGGCGGCAACCCAGATAGCAACTCTGAAATCTTCCTTTGGACCTCCGTCTTCGGCTTCATCCAGCTTACCGCTACCACCGGGGGCAACAGCTCCGACTCATCCCTCAACGCCGACGGCACCCGAATCGCCTTTGTCTCCACCAGCGATCTGACCGGCGGCAACTTAGACGGTAACTCTGAAATCTTCCTGGCCAGCAGCCCGTCGATCGAGCTGGCGGTTATCGGCTCAGGTCCTGGTCCCACACTGACCAATCCCGTATCGGTGAGCTATACACTCCAAGGGTGTAGCGACAAGGAGATCTTTCTGGTTGTCAACGCTCCAGCTATGGGCATGCCCTGGTCGTACCTCGGCACTTTAGGGTGGGTCCCGCTGCCCGCGGATCTCTCGACGGTCACCCCGTATCTAAGTGGTGGGCAGGCGGACGGCACCTATCCCCTCTATGCCGGTACCGCCCCGGCAGGCACCTATGAGCTATACTTAGGGTGCGACTATGTCATGGATGGTCACCTCGATATCGATACCAGCGCCGGCCTGAACCTGAACGGAGTCTATGACTATCTATCGGTTACGGTGCAGTAGCGAACCGGTGACTGACTTCATCGGCCGCCTCGCCAATAGTCATACGCTTAGCGAAATATCTCAACGTAATAGGTAAGAAGGATTCATGTGCGCAACAGTCTTGGCCAGGGGACCCTCAGCCGCTATGATCTGGCATGAGTAAGTCATGTCGCTGGTGCAGGAGATTGGGGTGATGGCGAGAACGACGATCACGCTTGCTGAAGAAGAATTCGCGGAACTCAATCGCCTTGCTGCTCAACAGGATCGCAGCGTCTCGTGGCTGCTTCGGCAAGCCTTTCGGCTATCCAAGGTCAGGCTTGAGCGGGGGAGCCATACGCGGCAGAGCTTGACCTAATTTGACAGGAAGTCGATCGTTCTCTCAAGCAGGCCGGAGTGCGAAGACCACAAGATGTCGACCGCTTTGGAAGGGAGGTCCGTGCTCTTGCGCTTTCAGGATCCCAACCGCATTCTTCTGGCTTTCCCATCCGGACGTCTTAACGTAATTCCCGATGATCCCAGCGACAACATGTTCATTGAGTGTGCGGCTGAAACTGGCGC
>JANGEZ010000241.1:0-4355 GCA_031838355.1 Candidatus Methylomirabilis sp. bin48
AGCCAGGGAACGCCCAGCCGATCGCCAGCCTGATAGTGCGTCACGCCCTCTCCGACCTGATCGACGGTACCGACGATCTGATGGCCTGGCACGATGGGGAGCGTGGGGAGGGGCAGGTCGCCTTCGATGATGTGTAAGTCGGTCCGGCATAGACCGCAGACCTGGACCCGCAGGCGGAGCTCACCCGGGCCCGGGATCGGAGCCGGAAGCTCGACTAGCATGAGTGGATGATCTTCGATCGGGCGCGTACTATTCAAACACAACGCCCGCATCTACGCCTCCTCCACTAACGCCCTATTCAACGAGACTTAGGAAGGCAATAGACCGAAGTCTTTTACCGAAAAAGTGCGCAATGCACACTCTCAAGACCTCTTGAAGGCTGGCAGTGTGGGGATGGACAAGAGGCGAAGCAAGTGACTGTTCCAGTCCGCCATGCAGGGCCGAGCGTAGAAATCCCAGTGATTCCAAAGAGATAGGTAAGTTGTCTTGCGCTCGTGTCCGACATCTGGAACAGACCAGCCCGCCGCGGGTTGGGCTGATGGCGGGTTCAGCGCTGTGCTCTAGCGTAGACTGGCATATCAGGCAGCGATAGAGCTCCAAAAGGTATCCGACAATCCTGAGGAGGCGGATTTCAAAGGCTCTGAGAAGTCGCGGGTCATCATGTAGGGCAAGCAGCGTAAGGGCATCCCGAAGCAAGAGGAAGATCTCCTCGTTGGGCTCCGCCTCCTCGACGGATGCACCTGCCAACTCCACGAGATAGGCCCCCCGGCCCAGTCTCCCCAGATCTGCTTTGAGCTCGACGAACGGTTCGACAACCGAGAACTCGTTGATTTTGTGGAGGGTCCGGTTAGGCCACTCGAAGAAGACGAGTTGTCCGAGCGTGAACAGCTCGAGGCTCCCGCCATATCGGCTACGAATCCGCCTTGCCCCACGAGCAACTGCCCGAACCTTCCCCAATTGCCTCGTGAAGAACGGAATAATCCGATCTGCCTCGCCAAGATTGTGTCCGCCAATCACAATCGCTTCGGTTGTTTGTAAAGGCATGTTTCGGGTTTGGAGTTTAGGGTTTGGGGTTTCGAAACTCGAAACCCGAAACTTTTCTACTGTTGCAGATAGCCAAGTCGCTTTAGCGCCTCATCATCCGTCTGCCAGTCGCTGCGAACCTTTACCCACAGCTTCAAGAAAACCTGGGTGCCGAGCAGCTTCTCGATCTCCGGCCTGGCTAACTCCCCGATTTTCTTCAGCATTGCCCCCCCGCGCCCGATTATGATCGCTTTCTGCGAATCCTTCTCGACATAAATGGTCGCCTCGACATCGGTGAGCGCCCGCCCTTCCCGCGTCCTCACCTGTTCCACCAAAACGGCCACCGCATACGGCACCTCCTGGTAGACCAAGCGGAAGACCCGCTCGCGGATCAGCTCGGCGATGATGAACCGCTCGGGTTGGTCAGTTAACTGATCAAGGGGATAAAGGGGCTGTCCCTCCGGGAGGTATTGGACCAGCAGCGACTCAAGGAGCGCAACGTTGTCACCTTCAGCGGCGGAGATGGGAACGATCTCGGCAAATGGCAGCAGTGCCCGGAAGCGATCGATCATTGGCAGCAGCCTTTCCTTCTCAACGAGATCGACCTTATTGATGGCAAGAAGGATCGGGAGCTTGACGCTCCTCATGATCTCCAGGATCAGCTTGTCGTCATGGGAGAGCGGATCGGTGGCTTCCACCATCCAGAGGATCACGTCTGCCCCCTCCAGGCTGTTCATGGCCGTCTTCACCATCAACCGGTGAAAGTACCCGCCCGACTTGTCGATCCCTGGCGTATCCAGAAATATCAATTGTGCTCCAGGCAAATTCTTGATCCCCATAATTTTTGCCCTGGTCGTCTGTGGCCTTGGAGACACGATCGAAACCTTCTGTCCCAACAGGCGGTTCATGAGGGTCGATTTCCCCACGTTGGGACGTCCAGCGATGGCAATGAAGCCGGATCTATAACTGTTCATTTCCAACCTCCGGTGATTTGCGGCCTCGAATCGATGACCATCTTTGCCTGGAGGTGAATTCGCTGGAAGGGTCCTGCCTGCGGCGGCGTGGCAACAGCGCGGTGAGAATGCTCCCCCCCAGCCCGAGGGCAGCTACCGCCAGCATGGCCGACTGTGCTGAAAATGGACTTGCGACGAGGGCGCGAAACAGGGGAGGCGCAAGGATGATGATGCCGATAGCAGCCGAGACCAAAGCAGCGAACAGGACTGCACCAGCGGCGATGTCCTTTGCCCGTCTAGCGATCGAGCTCACGCCGGGCGATACGAGGTCTACGGTCAACTCTACTGCAGTATTGAGGAGTTCTGTGATGATGACAAGCGCAATGGCCATGAGCAGCAGCAGGAGATCGACATATGACAACCCTAGCAACAGCCCGAACAGCGCGACGAAGCCGGCTACAACAACATGGATGCGCAGGTGCCGTTGCGTCGAGATTGCATCTGCGATCCCTCCAGATGCGCAGCGAAACGGATTCAACGAGTCCACAACATTCATCCACCTTCTCTCTCAATGAACGGGGTACCGAGCTGCCCTTCGAGTCTTTTCATTCTCTTCGCCTCAGATGGCGTCTGATGGTCATGGCCGAGGAGATGTAGGATACCATGGATCAGGAGGGCGACCAACTCGTCTCGAAGAGGGCGGCCTGCCGCTGTAGCCTGTCGATCGGCGGTTTCGGCCGAGATCACCACATCCCCGAGCAGATTCGGCGAGAGCGACGCGAACGGCCCCTCGCGCATCGGAAATGACAGGACGTCGGTGCTGTGGGCCATCCCTCGATACCGCTGGTTCAGGCGGGTCATGGTCCGGTCACCCACCACCAACAGTCCGCACTCCGCCCCTTCAACCCCCACTATAGCTAATGTAGCCTGCCCGACCTGTTTTAGAAATTTCGTATCGAGCCTGATCTTCCTTTGTCGGTTTGTGATCTGTAGTACCATTCGCCCCCCTTCTACCGGCAGACTCCTCAAAGGCAAATCCCGGATTCTCCTAGAGACTCCCAAGCAAGAAGCTGACCAGGAGGTAGATCCTTAGAAGCGGAAGAAAGCCAGCCTGGAGTACCGGGGAAGATGCTATGAGGAGGATGATCGCAAGGACAGTCAGACCGGAGAGCGCATGGAGCCCCCATGGATGGTGCTCGAGGCGCCCAGCGGCCCAATGGAACCAGGAGGCCACCGCACGTGGAGCGATGGCTAGCCGGCGCGTCGCCGACAACTGCACGCTGGTGATTGGGTCGCCGCCGGCCTTACAGGGCGCCATCTGGCGCCATCCTATTGCCCAGGTAGGGTGGCGGCCTGGTACGCTTCGTAGGCCCTGACAATCTGCTGTACCAACTCGTGTCGCACCACGTCCTCCTCACCGAAATAGGCGAATTTAATCCCCTCGATCCCTTTCAGGATGCGCTGAACCTCGATCAGGCCGGAGAGTCTGCCTGTCGGCAGATCGACCTGGGTAATGTCCCCCGTGATGACGGTCTTCGAACCGAAGCCAAGGCGCGTCAGAAACATCTTCATCTGCTCTGAGGTCGTATTCTGGGCCTCGTCCAGCACGATGAACGCATCGTTTAGGGTCCGGCCTCGCATGAAGGCCAGGGGGGCAATCTCGATGGTGCCCATCTCAATCAGACGAGTGACACGCTCCAACTCGACCATGTCGTAGAGCGCGTCGTACAGGGGTCGAAGGTAGGGGTTGATCTTGTCATAGAGCGTGCCTGGAAGAAAACCCAGCTTTTCCCCCGCCTCCACGGCGGGCCTGGTCAGGATGATCCGGCTGACCTCGTGCCTCAGGAGGGCCGACACGGCCATAGCCATGGCCAGATACGTCTTGCCGGTCCCGGCCGGCCCTATGGCGAAGACGATGTCGTGATGGCGGATGGCTTCGATGTAGCTTCGCTGGCCGGGGCCCTTTGGCCGGACCGGCCGCTTCTTTGGCGAAACATCGATTATCTCACCCTGGATCTGCCTGAACTCCTCCTTCTCTTTCTTGATGAAGAGACGCAGGGCCAGCTTCACGTCCTGAGGGGTGACACGCTCGCCACGCGTCAGTACCGAGATCAACTCCGATACGACCTGTTCTCCCACAGCCACATCTGAAGCCTCACCCTGGATGCTCACGAGGCCATCTCGCGCGACCAGCTTGACCTGCAACGCCTCTTCGATGAGCTTCCTGATCTCGTCCTTGCGACCAAAAAGCTGCTGGATCTCTTCCCCGATGGGCAGGGAGACCTTTTGTTCCGGTAGAACCTGCTCCCTCGTCATCTCCCCATTTCGCTACTCATCACCCAGCGTTCAGTTGTCAGCAACTTGCGACCCTCTTGTCGC
>JANGEZ010000242.1:0-8458 GCA_031838355.1 Candidatus Methylomirabilis sp. bin48
GAGGTGGCGCAACATCGGGCAACAGTGGCCAGGGCCGAGGCCCAACTCAGGGAGCTCCTCGCCGGCTCGCGCCTTCAGGAGATCGAGGAAGCGCGCGCCAATCTAGAGCAGGCGGAGCACAACCTGAAACTGGCCAAGGATGAGTGGGACCGACTCGACAGCCTCTTCAAGGAGGGCGCCATCTCGGCGCAGGAGCGAGACCGGGCCAAGAACAGCTTCGAGGTGGCGTCAAGCCAGGTCAAGGCAACCCGCGAACGGTACGAGATGATCCGGATCGGGCCACGCCTCGAGGTAATCGAGGCGGCCCGCCACGAACGCAATCGGGCAAAGGCGACGCTTGGCATGGCCCAGGTCCGACTTCGCGACAGCACCATCCTGGCGCCTCTCGCTGCCGTCGTCCTTACCAAGCGGGCCGAGCAGGGAGAAGTCGTCAATCCAGGTTTTCCCATCGTGATCCTCATCGATCCTGATGATCTGTGGCTGCGCGTCTACATCCCGGAGTCGGAGATCGGGTTAGTGGGTATCGGCCAGGCCGCGGCGGTCACCGTCGATTCATTTCCGAATCGGCGCTTCGAAGGGAAGGTGATCGAGATCAGCTCGAAGGCCGAATTTACCCCTCGCACGGTCCAGACCAAGAAGGAGCGCGTGAACCTGGTCTTCGGGGTCAAGATTAGTTTGGACAACCGCGAGCGCCTGCTGAAGCCAGGGATGCCTGCCGATACCGAGATTAAGGTAGGAGGCAGAGGGACAAAGCAAACCAGCCGTCGACCGTCCGCCCGTTGGAGTCCCCTCAATGGCTGAAATCGACCGCGACAGCTACGCTGTCATCACCAAGGGGTTGACGAAACGATTCGGCAAGATCGTGGCCGTGGACCATGTAGACTTGACTATCAGACGAGGCGAGATCTATGGGTTCCTCGGTTCAAATGGGGCCGGGAAGTCCACCACCATCCGGATGCTCTGCGGACTCCTGGACGCGACCGAGGGGTCAGGGTATGTGCTGGGCCACGATATTGCCACGGAGCCGGAGCGGATCAAGGAAAAGATCGGCTATATGTCTCAACGGTTCAGTCTGTACGAAGACCTGACCGTCCGGGAGAACCTCGACTTCTACGCCAGCCTCTACTCGGTCCCGAATGGGATCAAGCGGGCCCGAATCGAGCAGATGATTCAGATGGCCGATCTGACCGGACGTGAGGGTGAGCTGGCGGCCCACCTGTCAGGCGGCTGGAAGCAGCGCCTGGCCTTAGGGTGCAGTATCATTCATAAGCCGGAGCTCCTGTTCCTGGACGAGCCGACCGCGGGGGTCGATCCAGTCTCCCGGCGCAACTTTTGGGACCTGATCTACCGGCTCTCCGAGGAAGGGATCACCATCGTTGCCACCACCCACTACATGGATGAGGCGGAGCACTGCGACAGTCTGGGATTTATCTATCAAGGTCGGATCACGGCCCAAGGGGGCCGTGAGGAGATCAAGGCGAATGCCCTCAAGGGCCAGGTCCTCGAGATCGAATGCCACCCGATGCGGGAGGCCACGATATTCCTTGAAACGCTTCCTGGCGTGGCAGAGGTCGTCCGATTCGGGAACACCATCCACGTGGTGATCGAGGAGGGTGGCCCGTCGCCCACCGATGTGGAGGCGCACCTGACCGGCGAGGGGCTCAAGGTCAACCGGGTTGAGGCGGCGACCCCATCGATCGAGGATATCTTTGTCTCATTCGTCGGCTTGTCCGACCGGCGCTCCCTCCGGGCGCAACTAAAGCGAATGAGGGAAGGCGAAATATGAGGTCACGCCTGCTCGGCATGATCCGCAAAGAGTTCATCCAGATGTGGCGCGACCGCTTTACGCTGGCTATGATGCTTTTTATGCCGATGATGATCCTCGGCATCATCGGGTGGGCCGTTAATACCGACGTCAAGCACATGCCAACCGCTGTCTTCGATCAGTCCCGGACGCCTGAGAGTCGAGAACTCCTCCATGCGTTTACCAACTCTCAATATTTCAACCTCGATTATCATGTGAACAGCTATGAACAGATCACACGCCTCATCGACAGCAGCAGGGCCAAGGTGGGAATCATCTTTCCACCTGACTATGCCCGCTTGCTCAAACAGCAGCGCGTCACCCAGGTCCAGGTGATCGTGGACGCCTCGGACCCATTGGTGGCGACATCGGCCATCAACGCGGCCAACGCGATCGGCCAGGTTGGCTCGATGCGGATCGTATCGGAGACGCTGCAGCGGAGCACCGGTCGAGCCACCTCCACCGCCCCCCTGGATGTCCGGGTCCGGGCTTGGTACAACCCGGACCTTGTCAGCGCTATCTTCATCATCCCGGGCCTGCTTGGCTTCATCCTGATGCAAACCACTATCACCATCATCGCCATGGTGGTGGTGCGGGAGCGGGAGCGTGGAACGCTCGAGGCGCTGATCGTGAGCCCGCTACGCCGCTGGGAGTTGATGATCGGGAAGATCGTTCCGAATGTCCTGATCGCCTATGCGCAAATGACATTTGCCCTCGTGTTCGGCGTCTGGATCTTCGACATCCCGATACGTGGAAGCCTGTTCCTCCTCTACTTCCTGTCCCTGTTCTTCATCATGGGGACCCTGGGTCTCGGTATCCTGTTATCCACCATCGCCAGGACCCAGCAGCAGGCCATGCAGATGTCGTATTTCATCTTCATCCCGTCGGTCTACCTCTCCGGCGTTCTCTTCCCAGTCGAGGCAATGCCGCCCTTGGCCAAGACCGTCGCCTACATGATCCCTCTCACCTATTACGTGGAGATTATTCGCGGGATCGTCCTGAAGGGAATCGGCATCTCCTATCTCTGGACTCACCTGCTGGTCCTCACCGCCATCGGGGCGATCCTGATCACGACCAGCATTCTCCGCTTCCACAAGAAACTCGGATGAGCACAGGGCCTCTTCACGTGGTAGAATGAACTACCCCGCGGCAAGCCGCGGGGTATCGTCTTCTGTTCTGGCCCGTCATTCCGTGCTTGACACGGAATCCAGTTGAGCCATCTGGATACCGGCGTCCGCCGGTATGACGAACTCGCGGCAAGCCGCGGGGGGGTATCGACCCTTAACGAATGAAGGGGTAAATCAGGCGTTTAGACTGAAGGCTGAAGGCTTTTAGGGGTAAGTCATGCGTGATCGCACAACACTTCGAGCATCTACAGCCTTCAGCCTTCAGTCTAAACGCCTAAGTAGTTCCAATTATAGAGTAAGACCGGCCCTCGCTACGCCCGCGAACAAGGTAACGATAGGTGAAAACCATGCCTGATCCGGCAAGACTTGAGTTGGCGGAGTTCTATTTCAAAGAAGGATGCCGATTGCAGACGAGTGGGGATCTGGAGGGCGCAATCGCGGCCTACAAGCGGTCTATCGAACTCTACCCAACGGCCGAGGCCCACACCTTCCTGGGGTGGGCATACAGCTTTCAGGGACAGATCGACAAGGCCATCAAGGAGTGCAGGGCTGCCATCCATGTCGATCCTGATTTCGGCAATCCGTACAACGACATCGGTGTCTACCTGATTGAGAAGGGGCAGTACGATGAGGCGATCCCGTGGCTCGAGCGGGCCATGGTGGCCAGGCGGTACGAACCTCGTCATTACCCCCACATGAATATGGGCCGAGTCCTTGTGCGGAAGGGGAAATATCAAGAGGCGATCAGAGAGCTAAAAACGGCTCTGGACATCGAGCCGAATTATGCTGCGGCCCGCGTCGAGTTGCACAAGGTCCTTGGGCTGTTGAATTGACTGGCTAACCCCTCATCGAGGTCTGACTGTATGTTTCAGCAATGGTCCATCCCCTTGTTCTTACTGGTGATTGCCGGGTCGACGATCTCATTCGGAAAGCAGGCACTTGGGAGCAAGCCTCCGCCTTCGGATTCGCACCCCTCATCCGCCGATAGGGCCCGACAGTATTTTACCCCTGAAGAGATCGACAGGGGGCGGGACTACGCACGAGGGCGATACGTGTTGTATGGTGTGCGAATGGCGTTGACCCTTAGCCTATTTGGGCTCATAATTCTGAGCCCACTGTCCGCGAGGATTCGCGATCTCAGCATCTCGGTCGCAAGCGGGCGTGTGTGGCTGGTTATTGCGGTGTACGGCCTCTTGGTGGCTCTGCTGTATTATGCGGTCACGTTCCCTGTCAGCCTCTACGGAGGCTTCCTCCGCGAGCATACATTTGGCCTCTCTCGCCAGTCGTTCGCCTCGTGGGCGTGGGATTACACCAAAGGGGCGCTGATCAACGCGGCGATCCTGCTGCCGCTGCTGCTGCTGCTCTACACTTTTATCCGATGGGATCCCGTCCGTTGGTATCTGTCGGCATGGGTTATTCTTGTCCTTGTGATGAGCCTGCTCGCTGAGCTGTCTCCGATCCTCCTCGATCCGCTGTTTCACACGTTCCGACCGGTGCAGGATAAAACGTTGGTGGAGCGGCTCCGCGCGTTAACTGATCGGGCTGGTCTTACGGTAGGGTCGATCCTGGAGATAGATGCCAGCCAAAAAACCGCGAAGACCAATGCCTACTTTACGGGGCTTGGCCGAGCGAGACGTATCGTCCTGTACGATACGCTGATCGCCAGCTCCACCCCTGAGGAGGTAGAGCTGGTCGTGGCGCATGAGCTGGGCCACTGGAGACGACACCACACCTGGAAGGGGATGGCTATTAGCGCGACCTCGGCGCTGGCAGCCATGTGGCTGATCGCTCGCCTTCTCAATACCGCAGCCGACTCTGGACGCTTTGGTTTTATTCATCCGGCTGACCCCATGTCGTTGCCGCTCCTGCTGCTCCTCTTCCTCGCCCTCACCATCCTGACGACGCCGATCCAGGCAGCCATTTCGCGGTCCTTTGAACGAGAAGCCGACCTCGAATCACTCCGTCTCAGCGCTAACCCTGAGGCCTTTATCGGCGCAGAGGTCAAGCTTTCCAGGGCGAATTTCGCAGACATCGAGCCACCGCGAGCCATGGTCTGGCTCTTGTATACCCACCCTCCGGTCCTCGATCGGATCGCCATGGCCGAGTCTTTTCGAGTGAAACAGGGGCAGCGAAGAGGTGAAATTGATGACCGCTAGATCGTTCGGTCCTGTGATCCTTATCCATGGAGGCGCAGGAAAGGTAGCCCCTGACTTAGTTGAGCTACGGCGAGATGGTATTCGGGCAGCCGTTGTGAATGGATGGCAGGCGCTTATAGCGGGAGGCTCTGCAGTGGAGGCCGTCGAGCAGGCAGTCAAGCTACTGGAGGACGATCCGGCCTTCAACGCCGGCCGAGGCGCCTGCCTCAATCGGGATGGAGAGATAGAACTCGATGCCTCGATCATGAATGGCCGAGATCTGACAGCCGGAGCCGTCGGCGCTGTGAAACGGATCGCTAATCCCGTGACGCTCGCGAGAACAGTCATGGAGGCGGGCGGGCCAATCCTGCTTGTGGGAGAGGGGGCCCAGCGATTCGCAGCAGCGGTTGGGATCAAGGAGTGCGCGGCAGAAGCGCTGATTACGGAACGACAGCGTGCCCGATGGTCAACCCTGCGCGAGGAGCAAATCGAGGGTATCGGTACCGTCGGCGCCATCGCCCTTGACCAAGCGGGGCACTTAGCCGCAGCCACATCGACGGGCGGCCTGCCACTGAAGGCGCCTGGCCGCGTGGGTGACTCCGCGTTAGTCGGCTGCGGGACCTATGCCGACGATCAGCTCGGCGCGGCCAGTTGTACTGGCAATGGGGAGGCGATCATTAAACTGTTGCTCGCAAAGACCGCTCTCGAGTTCCTTCGGATTGGCGAAGAGCCAATGGCGGCGGCCAGGCGTGCCGTTGGAGAGCTCACGGCCCGGACCGGCGCAGAGGTCGGCATCATCCTGCTAGATCGACACGGCCGTATTGGCATTGCGAGGAATACCGCGCAGATGGCCTGCGCCTGCATCCGGGAGGGTAACACAGATCCAGAGATCTTTGATTGAGCTGAATGGACGCAGAAGGTGGAGAGAATGGGCAACGAGAAACATGAGGGTAGGATTTCCAGATGGAGCGGGAACGGGACTGGCATTTCCGTCGCGTTCTTCTATGGGTCTCTACTACTACTCCTCTATCTGACCTACTTGATTCTGATTCCCTTCGCATCTCCGATTCTCTGGGCAGCCGTACTGGTCATTGTCTTTCAACCGGTCTATCGCCGCCTGCTGCGTCGGCTCGGTGGTAAGGCCGGGCTCACGACCCTTGTACTGACGACCACTGTGATTGCAGCCGTGATGATTCCGGCCATCCTGTGCGGGTGGGTCCTGACGCGCGAAGCCGCCAGCTTCTATCAGGCGACGGAGCGTCTCTATCAGCAGCAGGGAGTCGCTGGGATCGCGTCCCATCCGGCAGTGATGGCCATCCGGGCCTTTTGGGGGCATGTGAGCCTGCCCTTCACGCGTCTGGGCTTCGATCTGAACGCGTTGCTGCTGAGCGGTCTAAGTGCGGTCAGCAGCTTCATCGTCGACAATCTAAAGGGGATCGCCCTCAACCTGTTGAGTTTTACGGTTAATTTCTTCCTCACCGTCTTTACCTTCTTCTTCTTACTCAGGGACGGTGAGGTGCTCGTTCGCGGCATCCAGACGCTCTTGCCGCTTGAACCAAAGCATGCCGAGGTGCTCTTTTCGCGTCTCTACGACGCTGTGTCAGCCGTAGTCCGCGGCACACTCGTGACAGCCCTGGCGCAGGGCATCCTTGGTGGGGTAGGCTACTGGGCCCTCGGTGTCCCGTACCCGGTCTTTCTCGGGCTGGCTACCGCCCTCTTCTCGTTACTACCAGTTGGCGGATCAGGGCTGATCTGGGTCCCGGCAGCCGGTTATCTGTTCCTGGAGGGAAGCTGGATTAGCGGTCTCTTCTTGATCGCCTGGTCGGTAGTGGTCGTCAGCACTGCCGATAATGTGCTGAAACCGGCTCTCATCTCAGGCGGAACCAATCTGCCGACGCTCTTTCTATTTTTTGGTATGCTTGGCGGCCTTCAGGTATTCGGTATTCTCGGGTTCATCCTGGGCCCAGTGCTTCTCGTGACGCTCGCGACTTTCATCGAGATCTACACGGCGTTATCGTCAACTCCAGCCGACCAGCCTATTGGAGGCAGGCAGGACAGGTGACGATAAGACAATGACCTTTCGCGCGTTCTAAAAAAAGGTAAGGGCTCTCAGGACCTCTCAGCAGGTAAGAGAAAATAAAGCAGGCTTAATCCACCTAAGCCTGCTCTTCGGAGATTGTACGCTTACGTAGGTTAATAGCCGCCCCTGCGACCGCCGCCGCCGCCGCCACCACCGCGATATCCACCGCCGCCGCCGCTACCGCTACCACCACCACTGCGATATCCACCACCGCCGCCGCCGCCACCGCTTCGGCGAGGAGCCTGTTCTTTTGCCTCATTGACCGTCAGCGCCCGACCACCAACATCTCGTCCGTTCAAGGCCTGAATAGCGGCCTGTGCGTCGTCCGCGCTCTCCATTTCGACGAAGGCAAAGCCCCGGGGTCGTCCAGTATCCCGATCTGTAATGATCTTTACATCGGTAACCTTACGATCACCCTCTTCGAAAAGGGTGCGGAGCGCAGACGCATCCGTATCAAACGGGAGATTACCAACATACACTCGTGTTCCCATGCTTTCGAAACTCCTTCCGTCGGCCTGCGGCCGACTTCTCACGGGTAGTTCAATTAGCGCCATCGCCATGGTCCCGCCTTCCATGGCTGGCTTCATCCACCCGGACCTCCCCGGGGGACTCAGAATTCCGCTGGGTCGCGGCGAACCGCCCGAGCCGCCTGGCGGCGAAGTCTGCGTGCGGCCTCGCGAACCTTTCGGCGACGCTTCTCTCCTGGTTTTTCGTAGTGTGCTCTTCGTTTCAGTTCCTTCAAGATCCCATCGCGCAAGATGAGCTTCTTGAAGAGTCGAAGAGCTGATTCGACCCCTCGGCCATCTACCTTAACCTCGAGGGGGCGATGCCGAGTCCCTTTGTCGTACCTCGAACCCCCGCTTGTTTCCTCAGTACCATCGTCAAGAGCCATTATCCCTCTTCATCGCAGTGTCGATTCCCGCTGACATAATTCACGGTCTTAGAAACGAAAATACCGCGAGCCCCTGGTCCTCGCGGTGTTTTCAGTAAACGCAAACGCAGCTCTCAGACCAAAAATCGACTGAGTATAAGCATCCCCAGCAGATGTGTCAAGGATAATCAGCCAATACCCCGGTCGACACCTAAAACCAGTCCTTGCGCCCACTCTGGTCCTGATGTATATAAGAGACGTGGCGAAGGTGACACGCATGGGGCAGCGGGGGCGGCAGCCCAACCCGACGTTAGGATAAATGAGAAAGGTAACTACTCAGGTGTTTAGGCTGTAGGCTGAAGCCTGTAAGTCATTGCGCAGAGACCAAATCAAGGTGCTTCGACGGCCAGTTCAAACGCTCTGAGCTTGGTATGGTCTCGC
>JANGEZ010000243.1:0-11448 GCA_031838355.1 Candidatus Methylomirabilis sp. bin48
AAGGGGGAGACAAGCTATTTTATGCTCTGAGTAATAGTGGCGGAAGTTCCAACTGACCAGGATGTCCTGCCGTGACACGACAGCAATCGCCACATGGAGCGCGTCATCTCTCGCTGACGGTGGGAGGACACTGCGGTCAAGCAATCCCTCAGAATGCGCGTTGTCGATTTCGGATGCTGGATCTGTAGCGGAGCTGCTTGCTGGGCCGTCTCCCGGTAGGGCAAGCCCTGCCCTTACAGTCTTACCTCTCATCGGGAACTAGGCGATTCGTGATTCGATGAGATTGCTTCAGGGCTGCGGCCCTCGCAATGACGCGCGGGGCGGTTACCTGCCGGCGCGGGCGCGAAGCTCCTTCAGCGCCGACTCCAGCCGCTTGACCTCTTCGCCGTAGCCGGCGAAATTGCCCTGCCGAAGCAGGTCCTGTGCCCGCGTGTAATGGTCGTAGGCGCGAGCCGCCAGCGCCTTGAGTGAGCTGTCAACCTCTGGGAGTACGGCTGCGCCAGGTGGAATCCTTGCCGAGACGGACCCCCTCGCTGCGCCGCTAAAGACTCGGGCCATGGCGGCGTCGAGGGTCTCTTCCATGGCGATCTGGTTCCCATGGGCGACGATGATCCGCTTCAGTTCAGGAAGCGACCCTTTCTCGGCCGCCAGGTAGAGTGGCTGGACGTAGAGCAGCGACCGCTCGATCGGGATGGCCAGCATGCTGCCTCGGATCACGGTAGATCCGCGTTGGCTCCAAAGCGAGAGCTGCTGCGAGATAAAGGAATCCTGGTCGATACGGGCATTGATCTGTCGCGGGCCGTAGACCATCTTCGCCTTGGGGAAGTTGAAGGCGGTCAGCTTGCCGTAGTGCGGCGGGTCGCTGCGGGCTGCGAGCCAGGCAATCATGTTGTCTTTCTTATTCGGCGTGAACGGCAAGAGGAGGATGAACTCTTCCTTCGTCTCGTCTGGAAGCCGCATGATGGTATAGTACGGCTCCATCTCGGCGGGGATACTCCAGAGATCTTCCTTGTTGTAAAAGACCTGGGGATCCTGCATATGGTAGGTGCTGTAGAGCCTGGCCTGGATGTTGAACATCCCTTGAGGATAGCGAAGATGAGCCTTCAGGTCGTCCGGCATCGCCTCGAGCGGTTGAAACAGTCCAGGGAAGGCCCGGTCGTAGGCCGTAATCACGGGATCGGTGGGATCGGCCAAGTAGAAGCTGATGCTCCCGTTGTAGGCGTCCACCACTGCCTTGACCGAGTTACGGATATAGTTGCCTACACCGCGGATCGGTTCGGAGTACGGGTACATATCCGAGACGGTGTAGGCGTCGATGATCCAGAACAGGCGACCGTCCCGAGCGATGACCAGATAGGGATCCTGGTCGAAGGCCAAAAAGGGCGCCGCCTTCTTAACCCGCTCGGAGATCTGTCGGTGATACATGATCCTGCTGTCCGATGTCAGGTCTTGCGAGAGGAGGATCTTGAGCGTCCCGAAGCGGCTGGCGAAGAGCAGTTTTCGTCCGAGGGACGTGAGAGGCACACCCCCCTCACCGGTGTAGGTGCTATAAACGTTCTTTTCACCCGAGGGGTAATCCAGCTCCTGGGCTTGCGTCTTGACGATGGCGTAGTCGTTGGTGGCCTCGCTGAAGTAGAGCTCCGGGCGCGTGATCTTGAGCGGCGTGGTTGAGACAGGCGGGATATCCTTGATCAGAAACTCCGGGAGCCCTTCCGGAGTAATCCGGTTCACGGGTCCGAGGACGGCCCCGTAGCCGTGGGTAAAGATCAGGTGCTCATTGATCCAACTCCGGCCGGGAAGATGTTGATGCGACATCTCTCTGGCCGAGAGCATGACCTGTCTGTACTCGCCGTCGATCTGGTACCGGTCGTTGTCCACGTTCAGGAACTTATAGTAGGTCCGGATCTCCTGGAGTTGGCCGTACGTCGTGAGCAACGGACGGTGGTCCCAGAGCCGGATGTTCTTGATCGTCAGATCGTTACGTCGCAGGTCCTCCCGGGTCAGGGTTTCCTCAGCCGGAAACTCTTGCTCGTCGATCCGGTCGAGTCCGTAAGCCTGGCGGGTGAAGCGGATGTTGTGGGTGATGTAGGGACTCTCGGCAACGATCTCATTCGGAACGACGCGGAAGCGCTGGATAAAGCCTGGATAGAGACCCAGGCCGATGATGCTGCAGACAGCCAGCATGCCGAGGCCGACCAGGACCAATCTCCAACCGCGCTGGAAGATTTGGGCCAGGCAGAGGAGAGCGACAAAGATGGCCAGGATCGTCAGAAAATTGAGGGCCGGGAGGCTGGCGTTGATGTCGCTATAGCCGGCGCCGAAGACCATTCCGCTAGGGGAGTAGAGGAGTTGATAAGTATCGAGCCGGTAGCCGACGGCCTTGATCAGGAACAGCAATGCGCCGAGCACGAGCAGGTGCGTTCTTGCCAGACGAGCAATGATGGGCCCCTGAGTTGTGATCTGTATGCCCCGGAAGAGGAGATAGGTCACGGCGGTCAGCAGGAGGATCAGGATGACTGAGGTGATCAGCCAACCGTACAGGAAGGAAAGGAAGGGCAGTTGAAAGACATAGAAGCCGACGTCCGCCTGAAAGATCGGATCCTGGATTCCAAAGGGTGACGCGTTCGCAAAGCGGATGTAACGCTCCCACGCGGCGGACGCCCGGAATGCCGAGAGGACTCCGAGCCCGAGGACGCCGGGGATCAAGAGCGGGCGAAAGTACGGTTCGATCACCAGGCGGCTGGGGAGCCCAAACCGGTCCTCCACCTCGAGGAGGACATCGGTGGTGGTAAATCGGCTGGCCAGGAACAGGTTCACATAAAGCAGGACCGCGAAGGTCAGGCCGAATGTGACAGCGAGTGTCAGTTGCGTCGTGAGGATCGTGAGGAAGACCTTGGTGAGCTTCACCTCCTGGAACCAGAGCCAGTCGGAGTAGAGGGGAACCGTCTGGCTTCCAACCGCAAAGACGACCAGCAAGATCAGCAGGAGAGCGATCTGCCTACCCTTGAGATCTGAAGCGCTTCCACTGCGTTGCGCCAATGTTCCTCTCCTTTTCACCAGGTCAAGGCTGTGAGTGAATTAATTGAACGCGAGGGCCCGTCCCGCATCGGCCAGAGCTGTCAGCGCGGTATCCAGATCTGCCTTGGTGTGCGAGGCTGTCACAGTGAGTCGGATCCGTTCGGTTCCGCGTGGGACGGCAGGGTAGCGGATCCCCTGGGCAAAGACGCCGCGGTCCAGGAGCTCCTGTGATAAGCGCATGGTACGCTCAGGCTCTCCTACCATCAGGGGGATGATCTGGGTCCCGGTTGAGCTAACCTCAAACCCAATCTCGCGCAGACCTGCCCTCATGTGCCTGGTGTTGTCCCACAGTTGCTGTCTCCGCTCAGGCTCTTGCTCCACGATGGTAAGCGCCTCGATTACGGTTGCCAGCACCGCAGGCGGCATCGCGCAGGTGAAGATGAAGGGTCTGGCCCGGTTGATCAGGTACTCGATGACCGTACGGCTCCCGACGACATAGGCGCCAAAGCCGCCCAGCGCTTTGGCGAGGCTTCCGGTCTCGATATCGATCCGGCCCAGCACGCCCGTCGCCTCAGCGGTTCCGCGCCCGGTCTCTCCCAGCACGCCGATGCCATGGGAGTCGTCCACCATCGTCACGCAGTCGTAGCGTTCCGCCAGTTCGACGAGCTCCCCCAGGGGCGCCACGTCCCCATCCATGCTATAGAGGCCGTCGACCACGATGAGCCGTCGCCCGGCGGAGGTCTCTTTCCTCAGGAGGTCCTCCAGGGCGGCGAGATTGTTGTGCGGGAAGATTCTGACCTGGGCTCGTGAGAGCCGACAGCCGTCAACGATGCTCGCATGGTTCAGCGCGTCGCTGAATACTACGTCCTGTGAGTCCATCAGGGCGGAGATCACGCCCAAGTTGGCCTGATACCCGGTGCTGAACAGGAGGGCAGCCTCGGCCTGCTTGAAGCGGGCAAGCCGTTCCTCCAATTGAGGATAAAGATCGTGGTTACCAGAGATCAGACGAGCCGCCGCGGCGCCGCAGCCGTACCGTAGGACGGCCTGACAGGCGGCTTTCTTCAGTCGCGGGTGGCAGGCCAGGCCAAGGTAGTCGCTTCCGGAGAAGTGGATCGCCTCTCTGCCGTCTATATGAATCCGTGGGCCCTGTGGACCGTCGACCTGTCTGAGCGATCGGTACAGACCCTCGACCTTCAGGCCGTCCAGTTCTCGCTGAAGCGACTGAACCATGTCTTCGTGCAGACGTAGATCATCGCGGGTTGGCGGCATCTTCATTCCCTCAGCGGAGATCATTGTCTGTAGCATGTCTGTGGCATTATAGGGGAAGCATGCCAGGTGAGCAACCAGAACCGGCAGGTGGTCTGCCGGCTACCGATCTCGGTAGGCGTGGGTGACGTACTCCTGGATCATCCGATGCGTATTGAAGAAAGAGGCGTTGAGCGTGATAGTAAATCGCATCAACTCCGCCCATCGGGGGGAATTGCTGTAGTAGAGAGGCAGGATCGTTTCCTCCAGCTTACAGTAGAGTTCCTCTGCGTCTTTGTCGTCCCGCCTCTCGAATACCGTCCCGTTGTCTCGGGAACCGATAGCCCAGCCCGTCACCCCTTCTACAGGTACTTCCAGCCACCAGCCATCGAGAACGCTGAGACTCGGCACACCGTTGTGGGCCGCCTTCATCCCGCTGGTGCCGGATGCTTCATACGGTGGCTGTGGTGTGTTGAGCCATAGGTCCGTGCCTGAGGTCAGCAACAGTCCCAGATCCATATTGTAATTGGACAAGTAGGCGACTTTGACCTCAGGCGCCAACTCCTTCGCCCAGCGGAATATTTTGTGAATCAGCGCCTTTCCCTCTTCGTCCTTGGGATGAGCTTTTCCGGAAAAGATCACCTGCAACGGGCCGTGCTGGACCGAAATGTGCTTGAGTCGATCCGGATCGTAAAAAAGGAGATCCGGGCGCTTGTAGGACGTTGCCCTCCTTGCGAAGCCTATGGTGAAGGCATGCTGATCGAAGGCCGCGTTTGTCCGTCTGTTGACCTCCTTGATCAGTAACTGCTTTGCCTCGTCATGGGCCTGTCGAATAGCGTCGAGAGGAATGCCAAGCGCGTACCGCAGGAGGAAGCTGTCCTCTCGCCAATCCGGAGTATACCGATCATACAAGGCGCGAAACGCCGGGGCGGTCCAGGTCGCAGAATGCACGCCGTTGGTGATGGAGCCGATGGCGAGGTTCGGAAACAAGGTACGTGACACCTCACTGTGCCGCTTGGTCACTCCGTTCACGTAGTTGCTCAAATGGAGTGCCACAAATGTCATGTTGAGCGAGCCGTTGCAACAACCGAGAACTTGCAGCGCTTCCCACTGGTCCGGGTTCAAGACGCGTTGAGCCAGATCGAGGGAAAACTGATCGTGGCCGGCGGGGATCGGCGTATGAGTGGTGAAGACGCAGAGGCGCTTCACCAGATCGATGGCGTCCTGCCGCCGCTGCGGCATCTGCTTGAACGCCTCAGTAAATAGCTCCAGGGCCAGCAGGGCGGCATGACCTTCGTTCATGTGGAACCTGAAGACGTGGGTGTAACCCATTGCCCGCAGCATGCGCACGCCACCCACCCCCAGAATGACCTCCTGGCACAGGCGATACCGCTGGTCACCGCCATACAGGTGGTCGGTCAGCGTGCGGTCATAGGGATCGTTGCCGGGCAGATCAGTATCCAACAGCAACACAGGAATAACGGCGCCTGACGCTCCGGTGATCAGGTATCGCCATGCGCGCACGGTGACTTGTCGTCCCTCGACCTCCACCTGGCACGTGCCATCCGTGAGGTGGAGGGATTCGTCTACGGGCCATGCCGCCGGCTCCTCAGATTGGTGCCCCTCTGTATCGAGTCGCTGAGAGAAGTAGCCCTTTCGATGCAGTAGGGTCACGCCGACCATGAACAGCCCCAAGTCGGCAGCGCTGCGCAGCATATCGCCCGCCAACACGCCAAGCCCGCCACTGTATGTGGGTAGAGGGCTTTCGAGTGCCACCTCCATAGAGAAGTAGGCGATAGTTCGCGTCGCACGTCTCTTAATATTCATAAATGTGTTGTTCCTCTCCTCACCGTCCACGGGCGCAGTGCAGCATGGGCACTGTCTCCCATTCCAAGGCTCGGGATCCAGCAAATTCGCCAGCCCATCAAGGCAATTAATGCTATCACAATTATCATATCGGTAGGTATTTTTGCAATAATCACGTGACTACGCAGATAGATAGGCTGAAGGCTGAAGACTGTACCTTCCCACGCAAGGGGGGATGGGATACCCCCAGGGAGGAGATGGGGGGACCGTCGATCGCGACACTCGCAATAACACATATCACGGTCTCTTCTTGGGCAGCGCAAAGGGGTTGACATTCTTATTGGATCACGTAAGTATGTAAGTGCTTACTTTCTTAAATTGTCGTGGTCACTGTGTTCGTGTTGTACGTTCGAGGAGCCAAGATGAAAGAGCGCCTGAGTGCCGAAAAGCGTCGGCAGCAGATTGTCGATGCGGCGGTAGAGCTGTTCTCGCGGAAGGGATTCAGGGGGACCAGGACGCGCGAGATCGCAGAGGCCGCCGGCATCAGCGAGGCGATGATCTACAGGCACTTTGCGACGAAGCGTGGGCTGTATTCCGCAATCATCGAGGCGAAGTCCGTGACGGAGGAGCTGCTGGCGAGCGCAGCAACCGCCGCGCACGGGAAAGACGACGCCGGCGTCCTGCGGGCGCTAGGCCTGAAGATGATCGAGCAGACGGTGCGGGATCCGAGCCTCATGCGGCTCCTGCTGTTCAGCGCGCTCGAAGGGCATGAGTTGTCTGAGATCTTCTTCGAATCCCGAGTCAAAAAGCTGCATCAGTTTCTCAGCAGCTACATTCGTAAACGGATCAAGGAGGGGCGGTTCCGGTCCATGGATGCGCTGGTCACCGCACGCGGGTTCTTTGGGATGATCGTGCATTATCTGCTGGTCCATGAACTGTTCGGGGTGAAACGCCCTCCCCGCTCCTCACCGAAAAAGGCGGTAGAGCTGTTCGTGTCTGTCTTTCTGAAGGGGATCGAGCGATGAAGTGGCACGTCCCTCTACGAAGCATTTGCCGATCATTGGGGCTCTCACTACTCCTCTCATTGCTGGTCCTGGGCTGCTCCCGGGATCAGGCGGCCAAAGGCGCCCAGACTGCGGCGAAGGAGCAGAGCATCGCGATTACCGTAGCCCCCGTCGAGGCGAGGGAAGTCAAGCGGCGCGTGGATGTCGTCGGCACCCTCGAAGCCGACGAAGAGGTGATAGTCTACGCCCAGGTGTCAGGGTCCGTGGAGAGGATCCTGGTTGACCTGGGGGACCGAGTCAAGGTAGGGCAGCCGCTGCTTCAGCTCGACCAGACGGACTTGCAGTTGCAGGTCGGCAAGGCCGAGGCGATCCTCCGCCAAACTCGGACGCGGCTCGGCGCGCTGGACGGCAGGGATATCCTGCCTGACGACCAGCAGCCGGTGGTTCGCCAGGCCAAGGCCAACTCTGATGACGCCGCCCTGTGGTATGAGCGGATGCAGAGTCTGTATAAAGAAGGCGCTGTCTCCCGGAACGATCTGGATACCGCCTTGGCGAAGTCTCAAGCCTTCAAGGCGGCGCTTGATGGCGCCCTGGATCAGGTGAGGGCGCTTGCCGATCAACTTAGGGAGCAGCAGGCGACGCTGGGTCTGGCCCGTCGGAACCTCCAGTACACGGTGATCCGGGCTCCGATCGATGGCTCCATCAAAGAACGGAACGTGTCCGCAGGCCAGTACATTGCCGGCGGCAGCATGCAGAATACCAAACTGCTGACGCTCGTCCGTGACGATCTCTTGAAGCTAAAAGCGTCGGTACCGGAGCGGTTCCAGGGACAGATCCGGCCGGGCCAGGAGGTGAAAGTCCAAGTCGAGGCCTATCCAGACCGCGAATTCAGCGGATCGGCGAAGCGGGTCGGCCCGGCCGTCTTCGCCGACACCCGGACATTTCCGATCGAGGCGCGGGTGCCCAACCGTGAGGGGTTGTTGAAGCCGGGTTCCTTCGCCAAGGCGCGGATCCAGATCCGGGTTGATCGCGGTATTCCCTTCATCCCGGAGGAAGCCGTCTATTACTTCGTCGGAATCACCAAGGCGTTTGTGGTCAAGGACGGTGTCGCCCAAGAGCGACAGATCACGGTTGGCGAGCGCCAGGATGGGCTGGTTGAGATCGTCGAGGGACTTCAACCAGGGGAGCAGGTAGCCACCTCGCGTCTAAGTCAACTGTTCGGCGGCGCCACGGTCCAGGTGGTCGGCAATAAATAATAAGACGAAGCGATGAATACTTCTCCAGTGTCATTGCGAGCGACTGAAAGGAGCGCGGCAATCTCGTCCTTGTCGGGATTGCTTCGGTCACTTCGTTCCCTCGCAATGACGGGCCGATTGATCCTCGGGAAATAGCCCATGTCACTGATTGAAATCTGCGTCAAGCGTCCTGTCTTTGCCACGATGCTGATCGTCTCTCTTGTCGTCACGGGGCTGGCGTCCTTTCGAGAGCTGGGGCTCGATGCCTTCCCTAAGGTCGATATGCCCACTGTCACCATCACGACGAGGCTGGAAGGCGCGAGCCCGGAGGAGATCGAGAGCAACATCACGAAGCGGATCGAGGAAGCCGTCAACACGATCAACGGGATCGATGAGTTGCGGTCAACCACCATCGAGGGGCAGTCCCAGGTCTTTGTGACGTTTGTCCTGGAGCGCAGGATCGATGAGGCGGCCAACGACGTTCGGGAGAAGGTGGGCACGGTCGTCTCGGCGTTTCCCCAGGGCACCGAGGCTCCGGCTATCGAGAAGTTCGACCCCGACGCTGCTCCGATCGTAGCGATTGTCGTCTCCGGCAAGCGCTCGGCCCGCGAGATTACGGAGCTTGCCGACAAGAAGATCAAGCGGCAGCTCGAAACCGTCAAGGACATCGGGGCTGTCACCCTTGTCGGCGACCGGAAGCGGGAGATCCAGCTTGTCGTTAATCCCCACCGTCTCGAAGCCTACAATCTCTCGATCCAACAGGTCAAGGCGGCTGTCCAGCGTCAGAACGTCGAGATCCCGGGAGGCAACATCACTTGGCAGACGCGGGAGCAGGGACTCAGAACGCTTGGGCGGATCGAGCGAGCTGCCGACTGGAGCGACCTGATCGTGGCGGATTACAAGGGCGCTCCTGTGCGAATTCGAGATATCGGATCCGCGCTGGACGGCGAAGAGGAACCCCGAACCCTCTCTCGCCTTGACGGCAAGAGTGCCGTTTCCCTTCTGGTCCAGAAGCAGTCCGGGACCAACACCGTGGCCGTCGTCGAGCGAGTCAAGGCGAAGCTTCAAGAGATCAAACAGACGCTTCCCCCGGATATTGAATTCCAGGTGGTGCGCGACGTGTCGCGATTCATCAAGCGCTCGATCGCAGAGGTACAGGAGCACCTGATGCTGGGCGGGCTGCTGGCCAGTCTCATCGTGGCCTTCTTCATCGGGCGCCTCATGCGGTGGGAGCAGGTCGTCCTGGGCGCGCTGTTGACGGGTCTCACCCTGGCGTTCTTCTATGGCGATCCGGAGCTGTTGTTCACGGTTGTGATCGGGTCGATCGCCGTCACCGTGGTCCTCTTCCTTTCGATTGCTCGGCTTCGACCCGCCTTCATTGCTGCGATCTCGATCCCGGCCTCGATCATTGCTACGTTTACTATCATGCGTATAGCCGGCTTTACCCTGAACAACCTCACGATGTTGGGTCTCTCCCTCTCCACCGGGATCGTCATCGACGACGCCATCATCGTGCTGGAGAATATCTTCCGCCACATCGAGGAGGAACATCGCCCCCCGATGGAGGCGGCGGTGACCGGTGCGAAGGAGATTGTTCTGGCTGTTATGGCTACGACCCTTTCGCTGGTGGTCATCTTCCTTCCTGTCGCCTTCATGGGGGGGCTCGTGGGACGATTCTGGAACAGCTTTGGTCTGACGGCGACCTTCGCTATCCTCGTCTCATTGCTGGTGGCGTTCACCCTGACTCCGATGCTCTCCGCCAGGATGCTGAGGACGAAGGAGTTCGACAAAGGCCATGGCGGACACCAACAGCACGATCAGGGATCCAAGACGACGCACGTCTATGCCTTTCTGGAGCGCAACTACGATCGACTCCTCGTCTGGTGTCTGAGTCACCGGGCTATTGTCCTGCTGCTGGCCGTGTTACTGTTGCTCTCAACCGTCCTCATCGGCAGGCAGATGAAACCGGATTTCGTCGTTGATGACGACATGAGCGAATTCGAGGTGATTGTGGAGACACCGCCAGGCTCCTCACTCGACCGGAGCGATGGGATCCTTCAGCGGCTTGAAGCCGATCTGAAGACCATCCCTGAGGTGGAGCATCTGTTCACCAGCATCGGGGTGCAAGGGAAGGATCGGGCCAACATCACCGATGCCTCGATCTATGTGGGACTCACGCACCTGAGGGAGCGGACACGCTCGCAGCAGGCGATCATGCAGGAGGTCCGGCAGATGTTCAGGACCCACCCGGACCTCAGGATCAGCGTGCAGCAGATCGGGCTGATCTCGGGGGGCGGTTTCAAGCAGACCCCGTTCAACCTCGTGCTGCGTGGCCAGGACCTGCAGCAGCTCGATGGCTACGCCCAGGCCCTCATTAAGCGCCTTACCGCCATCCCCGGGTTTGTCGATGTGGACACCAGCCAGGCCCAGCGGCGACCCGAGGTCCAGGTCCAGATCGATCGGCAGAAGGCGTCAGATCTTGGGATCAGGGCGGAGGATGTCGCGCTCACGCTCCGGACGATGGTGGGGGGGGAGAAGGTCGGTTTCTACCGGGAGGGAGGAGAGCAGTACGACGTCCGCCTGCGGCTCAAGGACGACTACCGGAAGGATGCGTCCGTCATCTCGGTCCTAACGGTGCCGACCGCTGCCGGCCGGCTGGTCAAGCTGAACAATATCGTGAGTCTGAATCCAGGACGGGCTCCGGCCCAGATCGACCGCTATGCCCAGGAGCGACAGATCACGGTTCAGGCAAACCTCCACCAGATGGCGCTGGGGGAGGCGACCGCCCAGGCCGATGCGGCCACCAAAGCGGTAGGGATGTCTCCCGGCTACTCGACCGCATACCTTGGCCGCGGCAAGTTGATGGCCGAGGCGTTCTACAACTTCGCGATTGCCTTTGTCCTCTCTCTCGCGTTCATCTACATCGTCCTCGCGGCCCAGTTCGAAAGTTTCATCCACCCGATCACCATCATGGTCTCGATGTTCCTGTCGATCCCCTTCGGTCTTGTGAGCCTCCTGGCTGCAGGTCAGACCTTGAATATCTATAGCGTCATGGGGTTGTTTCTCCTTATGGGAGTCGTCAAGAAGAATGCCATCCTCCAGGTGGACTTCACGAATGTGCTCCGCGCGCGCGGCAAGCC
>JANGEZ010000244.1:0-1877 GCA_031838355.1 Candidatus Methylomirabilis sp. bin48
GGCTCTCGATCCACCCCTCGATCTTGATATTGACGTCGGCGAGACGTCGTTCGTCGACCTCCACCCCCCCGACCGTCCGAATCGTCCGCTCAATCGACCGGTATTCAACCAGGCCGGTCTTCAGCCCGATCAACTGCTGTCGCTCCGAGCTGACCATCACCGCTCCGGGAGCCATCTGCATCTCGGATGCAGCCGGCTGACCACCCTGCGCAGCAGAGGTCGATGCCGCTTCATGCCCGGCGTGATCCCCCTTGCCTACGACCTGGGCGATCGGCTCCCGAGGGGGCGGCGTCCCGTCGCTGAGCCGCTCCTGGAGTCGTATCCCGCCGCCATACCACATGATAAAGATTGCTCCGGCGGCGGCGATCAGGACACCCCAGGCAATGACCCACCTCATCCGCCGTATCTGCTCTCCCATGGAGTCCTCCTTACTGTGCCGGCCCTTCGACCGGGCTCTGGACGGGCGTACCGGTAACCCACTCCAACCGTGCCAGGCTTATCTGGTACTCTCCCAGCGTCCGGTAGTACTCTTTCTCGAAATTGAAGAGCGTCAGTCGGTTATCCAAAAGGGTGAGAAAATCGACCTTACCCACCTGATAGCCGGCAACGGCAGAGTCCAGTGAGAGTCGGGCCTGTGGAATCAGGCCGGTCTCGATCAGATCAATGAGCTTGTGTCCCTTCTCGATATCAGCCACCAATTCCTTCACCATCGAGAACACCTCGTTTCTGGTGGCCTGATACTGCTCCTTGGCCGAATTGATTAAAGCCGATGTCTCTGCGACCTGCCGGTCCTGTTTTGTCCTGAAGTAGAGGGGGATGTTGATTGAAAACCCTGCTGAGAAGAAGTCAGAATGCTTTGCGAGGGCAGAGTCTTCGCGAAAAGCATAGCCCATGCTCATCGTGAGATCTGGGAAGTATCTCTTCCTTGCAAGCGCATTGGTCGCCTTGCTCCGCTCGATCTCCTCCTGAAGCCCCTTGAGCAGAGGCCGGTTCTCCAGGGCTCTGGCCTGGAGAACCTTCAGCTCCATCGGCAACTCGGCCTTCGACACCTCCCCAGTCCGACCAAGTGGCGTTTGGGGGGGACGATTCAGGATCGCATTCAACCTGGCGCCTGCAGCCTCACGGCTCTGTTCCAACCGGATCTGCTCGTCCAGCAATTTCGCCAGCTCCACCTGGGCCTTCAGGACATCCTGCTGAATCCCCTTTCCGACACTATATTTCGTCTCAGCGATTTTGACGAATTCTCTCAGTAGCTCACGATTTTTCTCTACGATCTCCAGTGAGTGGTCGATGGCGTACAGTCCGTAGAAGACCTCTTTGACCCGCCGCACGATCTCGTTTCGCTTATCCTGATACGCCAGACCAATCGCGTTGGCCTCCCGTTGGGCAACCTCGCTTCGCAGGCCCAGCTTCCCGAAGAAGGGATGCGCCTGAGAGATGCCGAGCTTTTTCATCGTCATATCTTCCTGGGTGAAAGCGAAAGAGTTAGTGGGGAGGTTTTCGATCTCAAAACTTAGCATCGGATCGTCAAGCGACCCTTCCTGGGGAGGCCGTTCTCTCGCCGCATCCCACCTCTTCCCCTCAGCTTTGATCTCCGGATTCACAGCGAGGGCCTCCTGGATGAGTGGCTGAAGGCGGAGCATCTCCTCCTCTGCGGTCGCCGCTCCTCCCACCCCAACATTCGCAAGACCAACAACAAGGATAAGAAAACTGATTTTCGAAGCTATAGTCATCTTCACCTCCCCATTCTTACGTACAACGGAACTGCTCGCCCGATAATGGCGACTCTACAGGGCATGGCACTTCATGCGCACCCCCGACTGCTAGTGCGCCAGAAGTCCATTTCTTTTAATTGTCATTCCGGGCTTGACCCGGAA
>JANGEZ010000245.1:0-1917 GCA_031838355.1 Candidatus Methylomirabilis sp. bin48
ATGCACTCGTCGCAGATGTAGACTGTGGGACCGGCGATCAGCTTCCGAACGTCGTCCTGACTTTTTCCGCAAAAGGAGCAGGTGAGCTTTCCCCCGCCTTTCACCGCTTTGGCCATCTACCCCTCCCTCTAGCGTAGTGTAAACAACGCTTCTTTACACATTCCGTTCGCCCTGAGCCTGTTCTAAGGGTGAAGTATTTCAATGGGTTCCGTTCATGGGTTCGACAAGCCTGTCCTGAGCCCAGTCGAAGGGCTCACCACGAACGGATAGTAAAGGCCTTTGTGAGACACTACTCTGGACAAGTTGGTTCACCATCTGGCCCATCTATGACGCTGGGGCTGTGGTAGAGAATGGCAGGGCCACACGCGAGTGGATCACCTCGTCAATCAGGCCGTATTCCTTAGCCTCCTCAGGTGACATGAAAAAGTCACGGTCGCTGTCTTTCTCGATCCGCTCCAGCGGCTGGCCGGTGTGGTTGGCGATGATCCGATCCAGTTCCTGTCGCATCCGAAGGATCTCTTTCGCCTGGATCTGGATGTCTGACGCCTGTCCCTGGGCTCCCCCGTGGGGCTGGTGGATCATAATTCGTGCGTGTGGGAGGGCATAGCGCTTCCCCTTGGCGCCGGCCGTCAAAAGGAGCGCAGCGCCACTGGCCGCTTGCCCCATGCAGATTGTCACGATGGCCGGCTTGATATACTGCATGGTGTCATAGATAGCGAGTGAGGCAGTCACCGACCCGCCCGGTGAGTTGATATAGATATGGATGTCTTTGTCAGGGTCTTCGGCTTCCAGAAAGAGGAGCTGGGCGATCACCAGATTTGAGTCAGCGTCATCGATCGGGGTACCGATGAACAGGATCCGGTCCTTCAGGAGGCGGGAGAAGATGTCGTAGGCTCTCTCACCCCGACTGGTCTGTTCCACTACTATTGGAATCAGTTGCATTGAGTGCTACTCCCTTTGCGTGACGCTCAGGCGGGGATCACAAGATTGACCCCTTCCACCACATTGGCTCGCTCGTACAGAAGATCAAGCGCCTTCCGCTCCAGTACTTGCATTCGAATGGTCTCAATTCGCCCCTCCCGCTGTAGCAGCTCGCGGAAGGCCTCCGGTTTCTGGTTCAAGGCGACGGCGGTCGATTCGACCTCGTTGTGCAATGCCTCCTCCGACACGACAAGCCCTTCCTGCTTCGCTACCGCCTCCAGCAAGAGAGAGTTTTGCACCCGTCTTAAGGCAAGTTCTTTCGCCTTGGTCCGCGTCGCCTCTTCTTCGCTCTCAATAGGGGTTGCCCTGTGGCCGCCAACGTCACGCCTCAGATCGGCGAGGATCGCCTCGACCTCTGCATCAACCAGCGACTCCGGAGGATCGAAGGGGTTGGCAGCGCGCAACTTTTCAAGGATCTGGCCCTTCAGACGCCCCACCTGCTCCCGCTCCTTGTGCGTCCGCAGATCCTGCCTCACCTTCTCCCTGAACTCGTGGATATTCTCACACTCACCCGCTGACCTGGCGAAATCATTATCCAGTGGCGGTATCTGTTTCTTCTTGACCTCTTTGACGGTAACTCTGAAGAGTACCCGCTTTCCCGCCAGCTCCCGTCGCCCGTAATCGGTCGGGAATTCCAAGGAGAACTCCTTGTTCTCACCTTTCTTAAGACCATGGAGTTGGGCCTCAAACTCAGGGATGAACTGGTGGGCGCCGAGAAGGATCGAGGCATTTTGGCCACTCACACCCTTGAGCGGTTTACCGCCGGCAAAACCTTCGTAGTCCATCACCAGGAGGTCTTCCTGCAGGGCGGGCCAGCCATCCATCGGTACGTACTCTGCCGCTCGCTCTCGAAGGTACTCCAGAGCCCGATCTACCTCCGGGTCCGTCGCCTCGATCTTCTCCTTGTGGACCTCAACCCCCGTATAATTCGAGAGC
>JANGEZ010000246.1:0-1539 GCA_031838355.1 Candidatus Methylomirabilis sp. bin48
CTGTATCGTTGGGTACATGCTGGTGCAGATGGGTCTGGTGAACCGGGCCATGGCCGAGCGGGTGATCTTCCTGGCGGTCATGATGTTCCTCGTCACCGCCCTGATCGGTATCTCTCACAACTTCTACTGGATCGCCAAGCCAACAGGGATCATCGCGCTGGGCAGCGTCTTCTCCACCATGCAGGTGCTGCCTCTGCTCTTGATCACCCTGGATGCCTGGAAGATGCGGACGGAGCGGGTAAAGGCCCATGAGGCCGTTGCCGAGGGCAAGCAGCGCTTCGTGATGGACGGTGTGTGGACGTTCATCCTCGCCGTTAACTTCTGGAACATCTTCGGCGCAGGCGTGATGGGCTCGATGATCAACCTGCCCATCATCAACTACTATGAGCATGGCACCTACGTCACGAGTAACCATGCCCATGGCGCCATGTTCGGCGTCAAAGGCAACATCGCGATTGGCGGTATGCTGTTTGCCTGCCAGCACCTGTTCCAGCGCTCTGCCTGGAATGAGAAGCTGATCAAAACCGTGTTCTGGTCGTTGCAGGGCGGCTTGGTGATGATGATGATGATGGATATGTTCCCAGTCGGTCTGTATCAGGTTGCGGCCATCATCCAGCACGGCTTCTGGTATGGTCGGCAGCAGTCGTTCATTACGAATGACGTGTGGCACACTCTGACCTTGCTGCGCGCGATCGGTGGGGCGGTGTTCCTCTTCGGAGGCGTCTTGCCGCTCACGTGGTTCATTCTGTCCCGGGGAACCCGGATGGTCCGCGAGGCCGCCACGGTTGAGGAAGGTGAGTGGACAATCTACGATAAGGAGAAGGCGAAGGAGCGGGAAGCTTGGGCTGCTTCTGACGAGGCCTTCTAGTCTGAGGATTTAGGTAGGTATCACGCTTCACTTCGATACCCCCAGTACAGCGGGAACGCTGTGCTGGGGGTATCGTTTTTGGCGAGGGTAGTCCGTGCGAGGTCTAGCCGCGTTCCGAAATGTCTGTGGAAGCTTTAGGCGTGGCGACCAGGCAACGGCGTTACTTGCCCCAGTCGCGAGGATAGCGGAAGTCGCGGTCGATAGTGCGGGCGGAGATCTTGGCGATGAGAGGCAGGCGCCGCTTGTACTGGGAGGCTTGGATCTTGGCGAGAACGGCCCTGACGAATCGTTCGTCAAAGCCAGCCGCGATAAGCTCGGGGATTTCGCAACGGCGGTCCACCATCAGATAGAGGACCCGATCGACCTCCTCGTAAGTAAATCCGAGCTCCGCCTCGTCGGTCTGTCCAACCCAGAGGTCGCCACTGGGCGCCTTTCGGACGATGATCTCCGGGATGCCCATGTGGCGCGCCAGGTGCCGGATCTGGGTCTTGTACAGGTCACCCAGGGGATTGATGGCGCTGGCCATGTCTCCATACAGCGTGCCGTACCCCAGCAGCAGCTCCGTCTTGTTGCTGGTCCCCAGGACCAGGGCCTTGAGCGTGGCCGAATGATCGAAGAGGATGGTCATCCGCTCGCGGGCCATCTTGTTGCCCCGGCGAACGTGATCGGAC
>JANGEZ010000247.1:0-1576 GCA_031838355.1 Candidatus Methylomirabilis sp. bin48
CTGGAGGTTGGGCTCGCTGGAACTCAGGCGTCCTGTGGCGGTCACCGTCTGATTAAACGATGTATGGATTCGGCCGCTCGTACGATCCGCAAGCCTGATCAGTACATCAACATAGGTCGATTTGAGTTTCGCGAGGCTCCGGTAATTCAGGACCTCGGCAGGTAGCTCGTGAGTCATGGCCAACCGCTGAAGTACCTCCATATTGGTGGAATAGCCGGTCTTGGTCCGTTTCAGTGGCTGCAGCTTCAGTCGCTGAAATAACACATCCGCCAACTGCTTCGGCGAATTGATGTTAAAGCGTTCGCCCGCCAGGGCGAAGATTCGCGACTCGACTTGGCCGAGTTGGATCTCCAGCTCCTTGCCCAGCTCGCCGAGTTGGTCGGTATCAACTCTGAACCCGACTTCCTCCATTGAGGCTAAGACCTCGATCAACGGCATCTCGATCGTTTGAAACAGCGGCAGCAGCCCGGACTGCTCAAGTCTCGGAAACAACACATTTTTGAGTTGCCACGCGAGGTGAGCCTCCTCGGCTACCCGCCTCATTGCCTCCTCCAGCCTGTCCCCTTCCACCTTGGCTCCGGAACCCACCGCAGGACCCACTACCCCCAACTGCTCCAGCGCCAAAGCAGCAAGGGAGTGATCCGACCTGGTAGGGTTCAGGAGATAGGAAGCCACCCTCGTGTCGAAGGAGAGCCCTCCCAGGACGATGCCCTCCTTCACGAGGGCAGCCATGACGCACTTGAGGTCGTGGCCAATCTTCGAGGGTTTCTCGCCCGCCAGGACAGGGCGCAGGTACTCAAGATAAGAACCAATCGTCGGGCTGGAAAGGAAGCAGAGGACGACATCAGGCTCTTTACAGAAGGCAAGCCCATAGAGATCCCCATCAGCCGGCCCGTCGCCACTGAACGCGACGGCAATGGCCACACTGTCGGAGGCCAGGAGTTCCCTGGCGGCCCTATCGACCTCTTCCTCGCGATCAATGACGACTATGCGGAGCGAGCTGTGCGAAGTCACAGGGGTAAACGCCCGCTGAAGTTCTGTGAACTCCAGCTCCCGAAAGAGGGCCTGTAGAGCAGGATGGTCAGGCGCCTGCAGTGCCACCTGTCCCAGGTCCAGATTCACCTGGAGATCTGTCATGATGCGGGCCAGATCCCGACTGAGACGGGCCTGCTCGATCTGACGTCTCAGAATCTCCCGGACCCTTGCGGACTTGATCTCATGCAAGCGAGTAATCGTCTCTTCGATGCTCCCGAATTGCTGGATGAGGCTCCTGGCGGTCTTCTCCCCGATCCCGTGCACGCCAGGGATGTTGTCGATCGGATCGCCCATCAGCCCCATCACCTCCACCACCTGACCGGGGGGCACACCGAAGCGCTCCAGGACCTCCGTTTCGCCGTAGACCTTCTCCTTCATCCAATCATAGACCCGGATCTCGGGCCCAACGAGTTGGAGCATGTCCTTATCGCTGGTGGCAATGGTCACGTGAAAATCCTGCGCCGCTGCCTGTCTCGCCAGCGAGCCGATCAGATCGTCCGCCTCTTGCCCCTGTTGCATCAGGAGCGGGATTCGCATCGCC
>JANGEZ010000248.1:0-1791 GCA_031838355.1 Candidatus Methylomirabilis sp. bin48
CCATCTGGTAACGGACCTCGAAGCGACGCCATCCCGCCGTCACCCGTCTCATGTGCAGCGAATGCCTCGACTTTCTCAGGAAGCCCACTGCATGTGCAGTTTACGGTGGTGGATCGCACAATCGCGAAGATATAGGATGTTTATTTTTACACTCACGTGTCTCCACCTCCGCAAACGTCCGGGCCTTGAACGCTGGCTCGAGCGCCTTGGCGTTTGGGATGAACGAGTCACCATTGCGGCAATTCTCTTTGGTTTCTAAGGAGTTGTCAAGGTTGTCAGGAAGGCACCGCTTACAGGCGAACACAAAAATCGGACGCTAAGGCTCGGCTTGACCGAGGGTCATGGGCAAAGTGGGGCGGGGCAGGCTTGCGCTTGGGAGGTGCTACGCTACAGCCGGCGGCCTACGGCCTCGGCAACGGGGCGCAACTCATCCATGAGCTGCTGGAACTTCTGAAGCTTCAACGACTGCAGCCCATCCGATTGGGCTTCCTCAGGATTCGGGTGGACTTCGATGATGAGCCCGTCGGCCCCGCAGGCGATCGCTGCCTTCGCCATCGGTGCCACGTACTCCCAGTGGCCGGTGCCGTGACTGGGATCCACAAACACCGGCAGGTGGGTCAGCTTGCTGAGCACCGGAATCGCATTCAGGTCCAGGGTGAAGCGCGTGCTGGTTTCGAAGGTCCGAATCCCCCGCTCGCAGAGGATCACATTATAGTTCCCCTCCGACAGGATGTATTCGGCCGCCATCAGGAACTCCTTGATCGTGGTCGCCATCCCCCGCTTGAGCAGGACCGGCTTGCCGACCTCGCCGACCCTCTTCAGCAGGGCGAAGTTCTGGACGTTCCTGGCGCCAACCTGTAGGATGTCGGCATACTCTGCCACCAGCTCGACGTCCACGGGATTAACCACCTCGGTCACGATCTTCAGGCCGGTCGCCGACCTCGCGACATCCAGGAGTTTGAGCCCCTCCTCTGCCATGCCTTGAAAGGCGTAGGGCGAGGTGCGCGGCTTAAAGGCCCCTCCCCGAAGCACCTTCGCTCCAGCCGCCTTGACCGCATGGGCAGTCTGTAGCATCTGGGCCTCGCTTTCCACCGAGCAGGGGCCGGCCATGACCACAACAGACTGTCCGCCGATCTCCAGGTCACCCACCTTAACAACACTCTTACCACCCTTGACTTCTCGGCTCGCCAGCTTGAACGGCTGCAGGATCGGGAGCACGGTTTCTACCCCCGGCATCGACTCCAGCGACTGCAGGCGATCCTTACTCCGCTCATCACCCACGGCCCCGATGACCGTCCGCTGCGTGCCTTGGATCACGTGTGCCCTGTAGCCAAGCTCTTCGACCCGCCGAATGACCTCCCGAGTCTGGTCCTCGTGAGCCCCAATCTTCATCACGATTATCACGCCCTTCCCCTCACGGTCATCTCCCCCTGGCGGCGACCGCCATTCTGGCGAGCGCCCGTTCCAAGGCGGCCTGGGCTCTGGCATGATCGATGGTTTCATCCCCGAAGCTGCGCAGCCGCTCCTCGGCCCTCACCTTCGCCTGTTCGGCCCTGGCCAGGTCGATCTCCTCCGGTCGCTCTGCCGTCTCCACCAGGATGATCGCCTTGTCGGGACGAACCTCGGCGTACCCACAACTCACGGTAAGAAACCGCTCCTGCTGCCCCTTCTTATAGGAAAGCTCCCCAATCTTCAGCGTCGTCATAAAGGGGGTGTGGCCGGGCCAAACGCCGAAAGACCCCTCCTGTCCAGGGGCCACCAGCTCTTCGACCTCTTCGCTGATGATCAGCC
>JANGEZ010000249.1:0-5388 GCA_031838355.1 Candidatus Methylomirabilis sp. bin48
AGATTGCACTCTTGCACAGCATCTCCAGCAACTTCCCCCTTTGCGAAAGGGGGATTGAGGGGGTTTTACCGATCGTTCAAAACCCCCCTTACCCCCCTTTGCTAAAGGGGGAGGCAAGCTATTTTCTGCTCTGAGTAATAATTGACAGGGGTCTTGCGCAAACGGGGGCGGTCTGGCACAATCGAAACGCTGAAGTTGGTCTGATACCTACCATCGATACGCACGCGATTCGCCACCACAGACAGCAGGATTCCCACATACGAGGAGGGCAATGTGAAACAGGTGGAACCGAAGGTCTTTCTCCTGGCTAGACCGGCAATAGATGCCGATGGGCTCGCCGCCTATCTGCAGGCCGTGGGTGCTCCCGGGTGGACGACCGATGCCCCCTCAGCGGCCGAGCAACTGATCGAGGTGGCTGGGCGTGCCTGCTATCGCTCCTTTGAGCCTGGCCTCAACCCTAATGTCACCAAGGTCCGGGAGGGCAGCCAGGCCTATCTGCAGAATATCCTGCAGGTCAAACATGGCAGCGTCCTTGAGCACGCCAACTGGACCTTCGCATTCTTCCACGTCAGTCGAGTCTTGACCCATGAGCTGGTGCGGCATCGCGCCGGGACCGCCATCAGCCAGGAGAGCATGCGCTTCGTACGGTTGACCGAGATTCCGATCTGGCTCCCCCCAGAGATTCGCGACAATCCGGAGGCGTGCGCGATCTTTGAGGAGGCGGTGGTCAATGGTGAGAAAGCGCAACAGCGATTGGCGGAGGTCTTGCAGATCGAAGGCCGGCCGTTTCACGAGAAGAAGGTTCTCACCTCTGCCCTCCGCCGGATCGCCCCCGATGGGGTAGCTACCACCCTCATCTGGACAGCGAATGCCCGGACACTCCGGTGGGTGATCGAGGCGAGAACTGCGCCGGCGGCCGAAGTGGAAATCCGAAGCGTCTTCGGGAAGGTGGCCGAAATCATGACCCGGGAGGCCCCCAACCTCTTCGGGGATTTCACGCCAATCCCCTTACCAGACGGTACCTGTCAGTGGCAACCCGATCATAGTAAGGTGTAAGCCGAAGTTGTCGGGTTACGCTGTGCTAACCCGACCTACGGCTGAGCGCTGATTGCTGAACGCTCTTTTCTGTGGAACTTGGCTGATGGCGACGTTGCGGCAGGGCGAGATCACTCTTCAACAACTATTCCTAACGCTTTCAAGAAAGACTCGACTTGTGCTTTCTTAATTTTTGTTAAACCGCCACGTCCCCACAATTTCACGTGAAAGAGATCGGCGTCTCCGAGATTGGTGTCCCCGAGGTTGGTGCCCGCGAGATTGGCGTCTCGGAGGTTAGCGCCCGCGAGATTGGCACCAGAGAGGTTAGCGTCCCGGAGGTTAGCGCCCCGGAGGTTGGTGCCCTGGAGGTCGGCGTCTCTCATATCGGCGCCACCGAGGATGGCGCCCTGAAGATCGGCATCCCTGAGATTGGCATTTCTCAGGTCGGCGTTCATGAGGGGGAACTCTTGTCTGACTGCTTCGATCACGGTATCGCGAATCGTCTCTTTCTCTGATTCGTAAATAATCTTGTCACTGGCGTACCAAGAAACAATTTTCATTATAGTGTACCTATTGGTAACTACTCAGGTGTTTAGGCTGAAGGCTGAAGGCTCTAAATTATCTCGCAAGACACGAATCAAGCCATTCAAGATCTTTTCGGTTTCTACGACCTTTAGTTCAACCCGATAAACCACCATTACGACTTCATCAGCCGCCTCAAATGCCCGAAGTGTTGTGTGGTCACGCATGATGTACCCCTAAAAGCCTTCAGCCTTCAGCCTATCTACCTGAGTAGTTACGAACAGAAAACAACTAGGCGCAGTTAATATAATTGGGCTCAGCGACGTGTCAAGAAAATAATAGAGCAAGATGTATCAGGATCTTTTACGCTGCCTTCCCAATTCGTGTGGCTTCAGGAACCTCGACAAGCTGCCCGGTCTTCACGTCGTAGATGTAGCCATAGACGGGGATGTCGCACGGGACTAGCGGGTGCGTCCGAATGCGTCGTACATCCGCACAGACGCTCTCGGCCTGGTCCCCGACGGTCAACCAGTCGATAAACGTCCCTTCCGTCGACCCTGGACCTTGACCGGTATCGTGCCATCCGCTGGCATCGATAGTCGCGGTCTTGAGGCTCTTGGCCAGCAGCCCGCGCATGGTCTCGTCGGTAAAGGTCTCCATTCCGCAATTGGTGTGGTGGATGACGAACCATTCCCGGGTCCCGAGGAGTTTGTAGGAAATCACCAGCGACCGGATGGCGTCATCGCTGGCGCGACCACCCGCATTGCGGATCACGTGAGCATCCCCTTCCGACAGTCCCGCGTACTTGGCCGGATCAAGCCGCGCATCCATACAGGTCAGGATGGCGAACCGTCGTCCCGGCGGCATTGGTAGCTTACCCTTCTCCCCAAACTGTGTCGCATAGGCTTTATTGGCGGCAAGGACCTCATCTCGAATCGTGCTCATTAGGCTCCTCCCATGATTTCGGTCAACCCTTCAATAATCTGAGATACCTCTTCCGGAGTAGCGCCTCCCAACTTCTTCCCGATTCGTTCCACAGCCAGCGTGCGGACATGGCCGATCTTGGCCCACGAGCGTTTCGGCAAACCTTTCGAGCTCAATTCCAGAGTCAGCGGAAACCTCGCACGCTGGGGCTGGCTGGTGACCGCCACAGCGATCACCGTCCCGGAGCGCTCATTGAACACATCGTGGCTTAAGATCAGAACCGGACGCAATCCCACCTGCTCTTTTCCACGGACCGGATTCAGATCCGCCCAGCGAATCTCCCCCCTCAGTATTCGGGCCATTCGGATAAACCCTCCGAAAGCCCCTCCTCCGCAAGGGCCTTCTCAAAGGCAGGATTCAGCTTCGCGCATTCCTGAGCAAGACGGCCCCGCTTCAGGCGTTCCAACTTCTCCTCGATCGCCACCTGAATCGCCTGACTGCGATTCGGGAAGACCTCACCTTGCACGAGACGATCGAGCCGATCCAGAGTGTTCTCATCGAGAGATATAGCGATCTTTGACTTAGCCATCGGCGACGCCTCCTCTGGTATTACAATATGTCATACCACTAGCCAGGTCAAGCACAGAAATAGGGAGTGCGCCTGCTCTAGCGACAGGTTGAAGACGGCTTCCGGCGCGTGATAATGCTCGATCTGAACCGCGCTGCTGCTGGCCGGCGCCGCCTTCACCGATGATCTCGATCATTCCGTATCGGTTGAAGGCCGTTTTCACCGTCTGAACCTGTTTCGCTTTTCCCACTTCAATCAACTCACCGTCAAATGAAGCGGGCTAACGTGTTTCCGCCCGATCTTGACCTTCCAGCCGGATTCCCGCATACTCCCCGCTATGAAAACGCTGCTTCAGGTCGGTCCCAACGGGCGTGTGCCCGTACCGCCAGACAAGCAATTTTCTTATCAGTTGAATGCGCTATTCACGTGATCCTCGTTCCAGGCATTCATAGGGAGGTCTTATGGGAAAGCGACAGGAACCCGTCCGCAAGTCGGTCAAGGACGTCCTGGCAGATCTGCTGGCTGGTCACCGCGAGGCGGCCTTCGGCGGGCCGGAATCCGCGCTGAAGTATCTACGCCGCACCTTCGAAGGCCAGGCAAGTCTGCCCAATGCGGTGAAAGCGGTGGCCTACGACCTGCGTGCCGAGGCCCAGGCTCAGTGCGGACAGTGGGAGGACTGTGCGGCCTCCGTGGACGCGTCCCTGGGCTACCTGCCGGATCTTGAGGCGACCTTCCCGCACGAGTACCGCCGGATGCTGGAGGGCATGACCTGTTTCGAGCGGGGTATCCAGGCCTACACCGAGCTTGGGAACTTCCCTGCTGCCCTGAACCTCTGCGAACAGGCCATGGCCCTGAACTTGGGCGAGCACTACGAGGCCAAGCGCGATTCCCTGGAGTGGGCACAGTAGGCGGCTCACCGAGGCATTCGACGCGGAGCGCCTCCGAGGTATCGAGGCAACCATCCGCATTCAGCCAACAAAGAGGCCACACCCTCCCCTGCGATGGACCCCGAACACTGGACAGGGGGTGAAGTGAGCATCTTCCGTGCCCGGAGCATCACCAGAGGAGGTACGGATCATAACAAGAAATCTCAGACGGCAATCAAGCTTACGTGGGCGTCATCTGTACTCCACCTCCGCTCTCCCGTACCAGGAGTCCCTCTGACGAGAAAGCCCGCGATGGAAGTTCTTACACACCTGTGGCGCTGGGTTCGTCACATCTTTTCTCGCCAAATCTCCTCAATCAGGGCTACCCCAATTGAGATAGATCACATCCCAAAACGGGTGAAGGGAAGGGTGTGGCTCTTCCTTCCCCGCCTGGCCCTAGCAGGGATGATTCCTAACTTATTAAATCCAATTGAGGAGAATCATTTGTGAGCGAATTCGAATCTTGGCACTGCGCCTGCACAAGGTAAGCATATAGAATATGACTAACGATCAAGGGCATGAGGGTAATGGGTTAGAGCAAGTGAGGAGGTGAATCAAAATGAAACGTCTATTTCGGTGCGTGCTCTGTGCCGCGCTGGGGAGGGATGGTGTTGCCATGAAGAAATTGGTCACTGCTTTAGTCGTCGTAATGCTATTCGTTTCTGTTGGCGCCGGCACTGCTGTTGCCAGTGGTAAGCGGCACGGCGGCGGTTGGCACGGTTATGACCGGCACGGCGGCGGTCACCATGGTGGCTTTAGTGCGGGGAATCTATTCCTCGGTACGTTGGCGGTCGCTGGGGGGGTGGCTATTGTTGACACAATTTTTGGTGGATGGCAACGGCCAGTGTACTACCAGCCAGTCGTCTACCAGCAGCCGGTCTACTACCAGCCACCTCCACCAGTGTGCTGGGTTGAGCGGAGTCCCGTCTTTGACGTTTACGGGCGTCCGGTGGGGACAAGGCCGGTGCAACGGTGCGCCACCCAGCAGCCCTACTAACTTGAGCTAGTGTGCGAAGTGAGGTGTGGGCTATCACAAATCAGAACATCTCTTACAGATGGACAGGGGGGGTAATACTCAGAGCATAAAATAGCTTGCCTCGCCCTTTAGCAAAGGGGGGTAAGGGGGAATTTGAACGATCGGGAAAACCCCCTCAATCCCCCTCTTGTAAAGGGGGAAGTTGCTGGAGATGTTGTACAAGAGTGCAATCTAGTGCTCCCCGTAATAATTGAAGCTGCGCATACTACTTCCCCCATGTCAACGGTCGCCCACTACGCTGGCGCGACACGCCCCGCCTTCGTCGTAGACCGAATGTTCGACATGAGCCGCGGATCACAGCTTACCGTGGGCTGACGGCTCGATGGAGGGGTTCGGCCCCATTCTCACGCTCGGCGCGCTTTACGTTCAACGTACTC
>JANGEZ010000250.1:0-4828 GCA_031838355.1 Candidatus Methylomirabilis sp. bin48
CTACCAGAACCGCGCGCTAACGGGCCGTCAGGCGAACTTGCTCGCCCGAGCAAGTCAGATCCAGTAAGCAGTTCGGCCGCAGTAGGCGCTTAACCGCGAGTGCAGCGCGAGGAGATGCGGTGCTCTGTGGCCTAGTGGGAGCGGCTGACCTCCGCCTTCGTTGCCGCCTCAGGCTCCTCCTCCACGATCGAGCCTCGCTTGCTGAAGAGCACCGACAGCCCTAGGATGGTCGCACAGGCCAGTACGATCATCGCCCGAGTGCCCCACCCAATTTCGCGGATGGCCAAGGGTGCGATCAGGATTGCGACCAGATTCATGACCTTGATCATCGGGTTAATAGCCGGTCCGGCGGTGTCCTTGAACGGATCGCCGACCGTATCGCCGATGACCGCGGCCTTGTGGCAGTCGGTCCCTTTGCCGCCGAACAGCCCATCCTCGATCTTCTTCTTGGCATTGTCCCATGCCCCGCCGGTATTCGCCAGGAACACCGCCATGAGCTGGCCGGTGAGGATCGCTCCGGCAAGGAAGCCGCCCAGCGCCGGCGCGCCGAAGGCGAACGCGACCAGGATCGGGCTGACGATCGAGAGGACGCCTGGCCCCAGCAGCTCCTTCTGCGCCGCAGCCGTCACGATCTCCACGCACCGACCGTAGTCGGGCTTCTCCTTGAACTCCATGATCCCAGGCTTCTCCCGGAACTGCCGCCGGACCTCTTCCACCAGGAGGAAGGCCGCCCGGCTGACTGCCTGAATCGCAAAGGAGCAGAAGAGGAACGGAACCGCCCCCCCGATCAGGAAGCCGATGAAGACCTCCGGCAGATTCACCTGGATCCCCGTCTCTAAGAGGTGTGCCTCGTCGATAAAGGAGCGAAAGAGCGAGACGGCCGCGATGACCGCGGTGGCGATGGCCAGCCCTTTCGTTAGGGCCTTGGTCGTATTGCCGACCGCGTCGAGCTTGGCGACAATACGATGGGCTTCGATCCCTGAGGGCGTCCTGGGGGCGTTCTTCAACGCGCCAGACATCTCGAAGATGCCGCTGGCATTGTCGGAGATGGGGCCGAAGGTATCTTCGGCCAGCACGAAGCCGGTGGTCGCCAGCAGCCCCAGTCCGGCCAGGGCGATCCCATACGCCGAAAGCGAAATGCTCCCACCGAAGATGCTGTAGGCGCCAAAGATGGTTGCGGCGATGGCCAGAATAGCCCACACGCTCGACTCGAGACCTGCGGCAAACCCGGAGAGGATCAGCGTCGCCGGGCCTGTTCGGCTGGCGTAGGCAATCTCGGTCACAGGCTTCTTATCGGTCGCGGTAAAATACTCCGTCATCCACGAGATCACCAGCGCCAGGGCGATCCCCATGGTATTGGCCAGAAAAACGCGCCACCAGAGTGTGCCGTACTTCGGGCTCACGATGTCGCCAAGGTAAAAGTAGCTCACAACTAAAAAGCCGACAACCGAACTGAGCGCCGCGACCCAGAAGCCGAAGTTGATCGGCTTCATCGGGTTCATGTCGGGATCATCCTTGCCCCGAACACACCAAGTGCCGAGGATCGAGCCGAAGACACCCACGGCGCGAATCAAGAGCGGGTAGATGATCAGGGCCAGGACGACCTTGGAGGCGCCGGCAGTACCGCCGAACGACTCGACAAAGTCCTTGTCCAGCATGGCCCCGGCACCCAGGATAATCGCCGCCACCAGCGTCACCTCGTACGACTCGAAGACGTCGGCCGCCATCCCGGCGCAGTCGCCGACATTGTCGCCCACATTGTCGGCGATCGTGGCGGCGTTGCGCGGATCATCCTCCGGAATCCCCTTTTCAATCTTGCCGACCAGATCGGCGCCCACGTCAGCCGCCTTGGTGAAGATGCCTCCTCCCATACGCATGAACAGGGCGGCGAGCGACCCACCAAAGCCAAAGCCAACCAGAATCTTCATCGCATTCTCTTTGAACACCAGGAAGATGATGGTCGCGCCCAGGAGCCCAAGACCAACGGTGAACATTCCCGAAACGGTCCCGGCCCTGAAGGCGATCTCCAGCGAGCTCTTGAAGCTGTGGAGAGCTGCGGCGGCGGTTCGCACATTGCCCTTCACGGCTAGCAACATCCCGACATACCCGGCCCCGTAGGAGGCTGCAACCCCCATGAGGAAGGCTAACGCCACGCCAAGCGGCAGGAGCATCCCTTCATAAAGCGTACGATACATGAAGAAAAGGCCGATCGTGATGGCAATGACGAACCAGATCATCGTCTTGACCTGGCGCGCGAGATAGGCCATCGCCCCCTCTTCAATCGCCGTGGCCACATCCTGCATCGCCTGGCTGCCAGGGTCTTCCTGGAGGGTCTTCCTCGCCAGGTAGGCCCCATACCCTAGGGAGATAAAGGCTGAGACCAGGACGAACCAAAGGATCTTCCATTCCTGCGGGCCAAAGGTTGGCAGTGCAACGTTCGCTTCACTCATGCAACGTGTCTCCTATCCTGGGGATCAATGGTCAGTGATCTAGCGTAGTGTAACCAACGCTTCTTTCCACATTCCGTTCGCCATGAGCCTGTCGAAAGGTAAAGTAGTTCAATGGATTGCGTTCATGGGTTCGACAAGCCTGTCCTGAGCCCAGCCGAAGGGCTCACCACGAACGGATTGTAAAGGCATCTGTGAGACGCTACACTAGTTCCCAAAGAGGTGGAGCTGATCCTGATCCTCCTCGGTAAAGACGACCGGGTAGCAGCCGGTGAAACACGCATTGCAGAACCCTCCCCCCCCGTGGCTCTCCTTCTCGGCGGCCTGGTGCAATCCTTTCAGACTCAGATAGCCCAGGCTATCGGCGCGAAGGTACCGCCGAATCTCCTCTGCGTCGTGCGTGGAGGCGATGAGCTCCTTACGCGTTGGGGTGTCAATCCCGTAGTAGCAGGGAGCGATCGTGGGGGGAGAGCTGATCCGTACATGGACCTCCGTTGCCCCGGCCGCTCGGATCATCGATACGATCTTCCGACTAGTGGTCCCGCGGACAATAGAGTCGTCCACCACAACGACGCGTTTCCCCTCTAGCATCTCCCGGATGGCGTTGAGTTTGATCTTGACTCCAAAATGCCGAATTGCCTGCTTGGGCTCAATAAAGGTCCGACCGACATAGTGGTTGCGGATAAGGCCGTGTTCAAATGGCATGCGGGCCTCTTCGGCAAAACCCAGCGCTGCCGGCACCCCGGAATCGGGGACAGGAATCACCACATCGGCCTCGACCGGGTACTCCCGCGCCAACTGTCTGCCGAGCTCTTTACGAATGCCCGCAACAGACCGACCAAATAAGAAGCTATCCGGCCTGGCGAAGTAGACATACTCAAAGATGCACTGAGACTTCGGTGCGGGTGGGAAAGGAGAAAATGAGTGAACGCCACTTTCATTGATCCGGATGAATTCGCCCGGCTCGATGTCGCGGACGAAATCCGCCTCGATCAAATCGAAGGCGCAACTCTCGGACGCCAGGACCCACGCCTCACCAAGTTTGCCTAACGAGAGGGGACGAAAGCCGTAGGGATCCCGGATCCCAAGCAACTCGGTGTCATTCATAATGACCAGAGAATAGGCGCCCCGAACCTGGCTCAGCGCATCGACTGAAGCCTCCAGCAGGTTTGGCTCCCGCGAGCGGGCGATCAGGTGAACGATCACCTCACTGTCGGTCGTGGAGTTGAAGATGGACCCTTGCGCTTCAAGATCGTGGCGGGTCTTCTCGGCGTTTGTCAGATTACCATTGTGCGCAAGGGCAAGTTGGCCCCGTTTGTAGCCAGCCAGTAGCGGCTGCGCATTCTTGACCTGCGAGGTCCCGGTCGTGGAGTAGCGGACATGCCCAATAGCAATCGCCCCCCTGAGGCGGCGAAGCTTGGCCTCGGAAAAGACGTCGGCAACCAGCCCCATGGCCTTTTCAAGGTGCAGCGAGCTGCCGTCTGAGGCCGCAATACCAGCGCTTTCCTGCCCCCTGTGCTGGAGCGCATACAGAGCCAGATAGGCAAGGTTGGCGGCCTCCGAATGGCCATAGATCCCCACCACCCCGCACTCCTCGCGAAACTTATCCACCCGAACCTCACCCATCTTCACAAGCTCTCAGCCGTCAGCATTCGTCACTACTTAGGCGTTTAGACTGAAGGCTGAAGGCTCTAAATTATCTCGCAAGGCACGAAGTGTTGCGTGATCACGCATGACGTACCCTTAACAGCATTCAGCCTATCTACCCTGTAGTTACCAGCATTCAATAATCAGTTATTACGGGGAGCATTAACTAGATTGCACTCTTGCACAGCATCTCCAGCAACTTCCCCCTTTGCGAAAGGGGGATTGAGGGGGTTTTACCGATCGTTCAAAACCCCCCTTACCCCCTTTGCTAAAGGGGGAGGCAAGCTATTTTCTGCTCTGAGTAATATTGGAGGCTGATGGCTGATCGCTGACAGCTAATCGCTGCTTTCTAGAGTACTCGCTTGAGCCCGTGGATAGCCTGGCGAGTCCGGTGTTCGTTTTCCACCAGGGCGAATCGCACATACTCATCCCCGTACTGTCCGAACCCGATCCCAGGGGACACGGCGACCTTTGCCTTGTCGAGGAGGAACTTCGAAAATTCCAGAGACCCCATGGCCAGGTACGCCTCGGGGATCTTTGCCCAGACGAACATGGTTCCTTTCGGCTTCGACAGATTCCAGCCGATCCGGTTCAGCCCGTCCACCAGCGCATCGCGCCGCGTCCGGTAGATCTCAACCGTCTGCCCCACGCATTCCTGCGGGCCGTTCAGCGCGACGATTGCCGCGATCTGGATCGGCTGGAACATCCCGTAATCCAGGTAGCTCTTCAGCCGC
>JANGEZ010000251.1:0-10780 GCA_031838355.1 Candidatus Methylomirabilis sp. bin48
AGACTGAAGGCTGAAGGCTTTTAGGAGTAAGCCATGCGTGATCATACAAGACTCCGAAAAGATCTTGAATGGCTCGATTCGTGCCTTGCAAGATAATTTAGAGCCTTCAGCCTTCAGCCTAAACACCTGAGTAGTTACCATCGGTAGATCCGGCAGATCAGTCCGTCAGGCTACACAGCACACCATCACTCTTGAGAACAGGCTACACATCGGCCCCTGTCAGAAGCTTACTGACGAGCCTGGCGGTGCAATCGACGAGGGCCGCCATGCGGTCGTAGGCGATTCGTTTCGGTCCCACGATTCCGAGCACGCCAACGGTATGATCCCCGCTCTTGTACGGCGCGGCAATCAGGCTAAGCTCGCGCATCTCCCTAACCTCACTCTCGCGGCCGATGATAATCCTTAACCCCTCCTGGGTTAGGCAGTAATCAAGGATTTTCACCAGCTTTGATTTTTCCTCGAAGGCCGCGAAGATGTTCTTCATCTTTTTTACGTCGGCAAACTCCGGCTGATGAGCGATGTTCGCCGTCCCTCCAATATAGACGTGCTCTTCCTCACCTTCTATCGTCTTGCTGCTGAGCTCCAGAGCGCGCTGCATCAGACGGTCGAACTCATCCCGCTCATCGGCCATCCGGGCAATGATCCTCTTCCTCACCTCGTGAAGGGTCACCCCACCCAATATACTGCTCAGGTAGTTAGAGATCCGATCCAGCTCCGGCTGCTCGATCAGCTCATCGATAGCGATCACCTTCTGCTGTACGAGCCCGGAATCAGCCATGAGGACTACCAGGATCCGCTCCCGATTGAGGTGGACAAAGTTAATGCGTCGCCAGGTGTTCTGAGCAAACTTTGGCGCAAGGACTACGGAAGCGTATCGTGATAGATCGGAGAGGATTCGGCTGACTCCCTGCACCAATTCCTCGGCCTCACCATGGCTCGGACGGATCCCTTGCTCGATTCGGCTTTCCTCGACCCTCGATAATTTAGGGCGCTGCATGAGGCTATCAACGTAGAAGCGGTACCCGGAATCGGTTGGGATCCTGCCGGCTGAAGCGTGCGGTTGAGAGAGATAGCCTATCTCTTCAAGATCCGCCATAACATTGCGGATAGTGGCAGAGCTGAGGTGGCCCAGATGGCGTCTGGCGACACTTCTGGATCCCACAGGCTCCCCGGAGGTGATATAGTCATGGATAATCACCTTCAGGATCTGACACTCCCTTGGGGTAAGTTCATGCGTCCGCATCAGTCCCTCGGCCCCCTTTCCTTACTCTTCTTTCAACGCTTGGCACTCCCCTGAGGAGAGTGCCAAGTTTCCAAAAAATACTAAAGAACAATAGCCCCTAATGTCAAGCGGATTTGCCATCGGTCGCACGCTAGAGAATCAGGGCCGCTACTCAGGTAGATAGACTGTAGGCTGTTAGACGGTAGGAACGCGTACAGATGAGCCAGGCGTTTGCCGAATGCGACGCGAACATGATGGAGACCGAAAAGGTGCTGGGCGCCTTGATTCGATCCATGCGCAACGACTAACAGCCTTCAGCCTACAGCCTAAACACCTGAGTAGTTACAAATCAGAGGAGCTGGACAATCAGTTCATTGGCCACGAGGAGCCCTCGCTCTGTGATCTGTACCCGTCCCTCCTTCACGCGAAGAAACCCATCATCCAGGAGACGGGTAGCTCGATCAGACGTAGCGAGATCTTCAATGCCAAGTACGTCCTTGAATGTCTGCACGTCCAGTCCGGCCCGGAGTCGAAGCCCCAGCATCAGACGCTCAGATCGCAGCATCTCAGCGGAAAGCTCTTCGTTGCCGGCCACGGCTGTCCCACGCTCGCCAATGGCGCACACGTAGTTTGCAGGCAGTAATTCGTTATAAAACCGGCGCCCGGCAAGGAATGAGTGAGCCCCCGCCCCAATGCCGAGGTACTCCTGGTGGTGCCAGTAAACCAGATTGTGGCGACAACGGAAGCCGGAACGCGCAAAGTTTGAGATTTCGTAATGCTCGAATCCGGCGTCAAGCAGCCGATCCGCGGCCATCCGGTACATCGCTGTCTCTGTCTCTTCGTCGGGTAGCCCAATCTCCCCTTGGCGATGCTCCTGGTGGAGAAGTGTCCCCTCTTCGAGGATCAGCCCATAGGGAGAGACATGTTCAGGACCCACACTGATGGCCCAGTCAAGGGTCTCCGACCAGTCGCCCGTACTCTGACCGGGCAGGCCGAACATCAAGTCCAGGTTGATGTTGCTGAAGCCGGCCTCACGCATCATCCAGAAAGCCCGCTTAGCCTCGCAGGCAGTATGAGCACGACCGATCCGTTGGAGGAGTCGGTCCTGAACGGCTTGAACCCCTACGCTCAGACGGGTCACCCCGCCCTCCCACAGCGTACGAAGCTTCGGAAGGTCCACCGTCCCAGGGTTGGCCTCGAGACTGACCTCTACGCCGTCCTCGAAGGTGAAGGCGGCTCGGCAATGATCGAGGATGCCGATGAGTTGGGACGCCTGGAGTATTGATGGCGTCCCGCCGCCAAAGAAGACGGAGCAAACCCGCCGGTCCTGGATCGTCATAGCGGAGGCGCGGAGTGTTATCTCTTGCGCCAGCCCATCCACATACTGCTGTACGTGATCGGCATCGAGACGATAAGTGTTGAAATCGCAGTAATGACAGCGTGACAGGCAATAGGGGATATGGATGTATAAACCAATAGGTTTCGGGTTAAGGGAAGGGTCCGAACTCGAAACTCGAAACTCGAAACTCGAAACTGCGTTCATCTGACCAACATCCCGATTCGCTCCCAGCGGGGCCTGAAGCGCTCGTGATCCCACGACCAGTAGACAATGAAGGCTTTCCCCTTAATCTTCTTCATGTCAAGAAAGCCCCAGAACCTGCTATCCATGCTGTAGTCCCGGTTATCGCCCATCATAAAGAGTTGACCCGGCGCAACCACGACCGGACCGAAATTGTCCCGATCCGAACCCGATTTCTCAATGATGGCTGGATCCAAGTGAACCGTGTACGGCTCAGCGAGAGGCTTATCGTTGATGTAGACCTGTTTTTCCCGTACCTCCATCTTCTCACCAGGCAGGGCAACCACTCGCTTAATAAAGTCTCTCCCTTCATCCTGGGGATACTTGAATACGATAATGTCCCCATGCTGCGGATTGGTAAACCAATACAGGAACTTATTGACCAGGATGTGATCGCCGATCTGCAGCGTCTGGAGCATTGATCCAGAGGGGATTTTGAAGGCCTGGATTATAAAACTCCTAATCACCAGCGCCAAGATAATGGCAATGATGACGGCCTCGGCGTACTGGCGGATGACTGACTTCTCCGGTTTCGCGCCTGGCTGCGAATCCCGCTCCTGGTCCTTCTTTATCGTCTCATCCCTCATTTGCCGCGTCATGGGCTTTTCACCTTCAGGACCGCCATGAAGGCCTCCTGTGGGATCTCGACCCTGCCTACCTGTTTCATCCTGCGCTTCCCCTCCTTCTGGCGCTCCAGCAGCTTTCGCTTGCGGGTGATGTCCCCGCCGTAGCATTTGGCCGTTACGTTTTTACGCAGGGGGCGCACGCTCTCCCGCGCGATGACCTTGCCGCCAAGCGCAGCCTGGATCACTACCTCGAAGAGCTGCCTCGGGATCAACTCCCGCATCCGTTCCACCAGCATCCGGCCCCGCAGATATGCCTGTTCCTTCGGGACGATGCAGGAAAGTGCGTCAACCGGCTCATCGTTCACCAGGATATCCAGCTTTGCCAGCTGGCCCTCCCGATAATCGAGAAATTCATAGTCCAGGGAGGCGTAACCACGGGTGGCAGACTTCAGCCGGTCGTAGAAATCCATGACGATCTCGTTGAGCGGGAGGTCGTAGGTAATGAGGATTCGACCGCCTTCCATGTACTCGACGCCGCGCTGAATCCCGCGCTTCTCCTGACAGAGCCCAAAGATCGGCCCAATATACTCACCCGGCGCCATGATGGAGGCCTTGATGTATGGCTCCTCAACCCGTTCGATCTGCTGCGTAAGAGGAAGGTCGCTAGGGTTGTCCACCTCAACGACGGATCCGTCTCTCTTGACCACTCGGTATACCACCGTCGGAGCGGTAGTAATCAGCGTCAGGTCGAACTCGCGCTCCAGCCGCTCCTGGATGATCTCCATGTGGAGCAAGCCAAGGAAACCACACCGGAAGCCAAAGCCAAGAGCGAGCGAGGTCTCCGGCTCAAAGCTAAAGGAAAAATCGTTGAGGCGGAGCTTCTCCAACGCCTCCTTCATCTCCTGGTACTGTTCGCTCTCGGTCGGGTACAGACCGGCAAACACCATAGGCCGGACCTCTTTGAAGCCAGGCAGGGGCCTGGTTGCAGGTCGGTCTTCGGCAGTAATGGTATCCCCTACTCTGGTATGACGCACATCCCTGATCCCGGCAATGATGTACCCGACCTCTCCGGCTGACAGGAGATCTGCTGGGCGCATCTGAGGGGTGAAGACGCCGACCTGTAACACCTCGAACGCAGCACCGCTGGACATCAGGAGTATCCGCGTCCCGTGGCGCACCTGCCCATCGTACAGCCGGACATACATGACCACGCCTTGGTACGGATCGAATGAAGAGTCAAAGATCAGCGCTTTCAGGGGAGCGTCCGGGGACCCTTTGGGATGCGGAATCCGCTTGATGACCGCCTCGATCACCTCTTCAGTGCCGATCCCTTGTTTGGCGCTGCACAGGATCGCCTCAGAGGCATCGATGGCCAGGGTCTCCTCTATCTGCATCTTCACCCGTGCAATGTCGGCATTCGGCAGGTCAATCTTGTTAATAACCGGGATGATGGCCAGGTCGTGCTCCATGGCGAGATGAACATTGGCGAGCGTCTGCGCCTCCACTCCCTGGACGGCATCGATCACGAGCAGCGCGCCCTCGCACGCGGAGAGGCTTCGCGAGACCTCGTAGCTAAAGTCCACATGGCCCGGTGTGTCGATCAGGTTCAGAATATACGCTTGCCCGCCCTGCCGCTTGTAGTGGAGGCGAACGGCCTTCGCCTTGATGGTAATACCCCGTTCCCGCTCGAGATCCATGTGATCCAGGACCTGGGCCTCCATCTCACGTGGCTGCAGCGCCCCGGTGGCCTCCAGGATCCGATCGGCCAGGGTTGACTTTCCATGATCGATATGCGCAATGATGGAGAAGTTGCGAATCTGTTGCAGGTTGGTCGCCATTAACAATAAGGGTTCAGCAAGAACGCTGACAGTAAGCCGTCGAGCAGCTCGGAAGGGAGGCGGCACGGCGGGAGCGCCCCCATGGGAAGCAAGCCAGCGGTCACCAGTCTCGATCTCCGATAAAATCGACCATCAGGACGAGCGAACGCTTGGCAGCCGAATCCGGAAAGCTACCGAGGGATGCCTTGGCTTTCTTGAGGTAGGTGCGAACGAGATCCATCGTGGCCGCAACGGCGCCATACCGTTCCACTATCGCCTTCACCTCTGCCATGTCAGACTCTCCGATAGTCTCCTGCGCGGCCAACTCTCTGATCCTGCCCTGATCGGCCTCTGAGCCTGTCCGCATCACATGGAGTACCGGAAAAGTTATCTTCCCCTCCTTAAAATCGTTCCCCACAGGCTTACCCAGCCGGTACTCCTCGGCGACAAAGTCCAGCGCGTCATCGACCAACTGGAACCCGATCCCCAGATTCAGGCCGAACTCGGTCAACGCAGCCACCTCCTCCGCTTGCCTGCCGGCGATCAGGGCGCCAGTCCTGCAAGCGACTGAGATCAGGGCAGCGGTCTTTAACGTCATGATGTTCAGATACTCGTTATAGGTGAGGTCGAGGTTTCCGGCCATCTGAACCTCGCGCACCTCACCCTCAATCATCTTGACCGTCGCGTCAGCAAAGGCCCGCATGACGGCCAAGTCGCCATCCGCTACCAGCATCTGAAGTGATCTGGCATACAGGAAATCGCCTGCCAGCACGGAGATCTGAGGCCCCCAGGCATTATTCGCCGACGGGAGTCCGCGGCGCTTGTCGGCACGATCGATAATATCATCATGGATAAGCGTGGCAGCGTGCATATACTCGGCCACCACCGCAAGATCGATGTGACGAGAGCCGCCACAATAGCCGCAGAGCTTTACCGAGAGCAGCAGCAGCGCAGGCCGGACCCGTTTACCGCCGCTCTTGAGCACATACCGGATGATCTCAGAAATCAACTCTACATCGCCGCCGATGTCTTGGAGCAGCCGCTCTTCGACCAGGGCGAGTTCAAGCGTAACTGGAGAGAGAATCGTCTCGGCAATCACACGCGCGCCTCCACGTCAACCAGACCAATCTCACGGACTGTAACGATTAGAGTATAGGGCATACCCCCCTCGCCTGTCCAAGGGGAAAATATCCGGGACCTGTCGCAAGCGAGTCTCTGCGCCGGCCTTGGCTACGATGAAGAGCCGCCCATAAGAGGCGGCAAGACGCTGAAACCCGACTTCCTCTCCCCTCTTGATGATCGCGACTTGTCGTTTTGAGTAAAACACAAGGCTGGGCGCGTTCAGGTCATAGGCCACCAGGAGGTCAACGGGGCGAAGCTCTTGCCTGGCGACAAGGGCGAAATCGTGGAGAGACTTCTGAAGACTCTCCTGGATGGCTGGGGCAATCCGATGCACGGCCAGCACGATGCTCAGGACCATCGTGACCGCCATCGCGGCCACTGCCTTATCCCCCTGCCCTCTTCGCCTGGCTACTACCGCAAGGACAAGTCCAACCAGGAGGAGGACGGCCAGCACGTAAGGCGCAAGCCCAAAATCAAATGGGGGAATGTCAGGCGCCTCGCGGAGGCGGATGCGATCGGCAATCGATGGCAGGAAGAGGAGGATCACGGCAAGCGAACAGGCCATCCCACCCACGAGCCAGTCACATGCCCTCGCCCACCTCCCCCCCTGCTGTCGTTCGTCGAGGGCGGCTTCTCCCGCTGCTCCTGTCAGCAAGGCGAGCGCAGGAAAAGCGGGGAAGATGTAGGATGGGAGTTTCGTGTGGGAGAATGAAAAAAAGAGCACGACGACGCCACACCAGACCCATAAGAAGAGCAACAACTCCTGCCGTTCGGTCAGTTCAGTACGTAATCGACTTCGGATAGTCCAGAGATGACCAAAGGCATTGGGCAGCGTCCCGCTCCACGGAAAAAAGCCGAGGGCAACCACCGGCAAGAAATACAGGGGTCCCCCGACATGGCTTGACACCACACCTAGATAGCGGTTCAGATGGTGTTGTACAAAGAATCCTTGAACGAACGCCCATCCGTTCTCGCGCAGGACCAAGACGTACCAGGGGAGGGCGATCACGGTAAACAGCGCAAGGCCGCTGAGCAACCGAAGCCTGGAAAGAGTCGCTCGGGCCTTTCTGCGAATGATCAAAAATAGGCCGATAACCAGCCCGGGGAGCAAAAGACCGATCGGGCCCTTCGTGAGAACGGCGAGCGCCATAGCCAGATATCCAACAAAGAGGAGACTCTCGCGCGCCCTGTCTGTGGCCCGATAGACATCGAAAAAACAGAAGAGTGTCCAGGTCATGCAAAAGGCGAGTGTCATGTCGGTGACCGCCGCTCGCCCCAGGACGATGGTCCCGACGTTCGTGGCAAAGGCCAGAGCGGCAATACATGCGCCCCGCCGGCCAAGTAGTTGCCGTCCGAACAGGTAGATCGACAGCGTGAGTCCGGTAGCGAAGGCGGCAGACCAGAAGCGAGCCGCGTACTCGCCGACCCCGAAACCTTTGTAGGCCAGCGCGATCAGCCAGTAGAACAAGATCGGTTTATCGAAGCGGGGCTGGAAGTTAAAGTGGGGTGTGACCCAGTCTCCAGAGATCAGCATCTCCCTCGCCGCCTCAGCGTAGGCCGGCTCATCTGCGTCAAACAGCGAGAGCGAATCGAGGCGATAGAAGAAAACGATAAGACCCACACCAAGGAGCAGGGTCGTCACGGCAACTTCTAGAACCCATCGGCGAGAGCTAGCGACAGCAGGTGTCGCCTTCTCAGGTGTGCCCATGCACAGGGGAAAAGGCCGAAAACCGACAGACGATCCAACCTGCCAGAAGCCCGAGAGCGGCTCCGGCCACAACGTCAGAAGGGAAATGCTTGGCGAGATAGACCCTGGAGAGGGCGACCAGGCCGGCTAACCCGTAGAAGAGAAACCCGCACCTGGGATAGGCGCGGGAGAGAACAAATGCCATGGCGAAAGCGGTCACAGAATGGCCGGATGGGAAGGAAATCAAGCCAGAGCCCTTACCCAGGCAAGGGAACTCGACGAAAAACTGGCCCGCCTTTTCAGCGAGGGGGCGGGATCGGCAAAACAGGTGTTTTAGGACCTGGACAGAAAGGCTACCGACGATCACCGCAAACAACCCGAGTTTGCCCGCGACGGCCTCTCGAGGCCTTCCAGCCATCAGGCCGATGACCAAAAGAGTAACAGCCATGGTGGCATTCACGAGGCCATATCCGAGGGCGGTGATCGCCTCCGCCACCATCAGCCCCCAATCGCTCTGCACCGACAGGATGAAGGTCTTCACCGAACCGTCTATATACAACACAAGAAAAGGCAGCACGGCGAATAACGCTGTAGTATAACCCAACACCCTGCCGTCGAACGACCGGGCGAGGGGCCAGAAAGGCTTCGAGCAAGCTTGTAATCTTGACCGCATCCTGTCTATCCCTTCACAGCAAATCGCGCTTCTTGGCTTCGAACTCTTCCTTCTCAATCTCGCCACGGGCATATCGCTTCTTGAGGATCTCCATGGCCGACTCCTCCGGTCGCTGAATAGACCGGACCCCGGAACCAGCCCGCCAGAGCCAGCGAACCGTTAGCGCCAGCACCAGCAAAATAAGAAGCCAGAAGGCCGTAATCATGACCATCCAAAGGATCCCCCATCCCCAGAACCAGGGCTCAGGCGTCATCTCCTCCCACCGCATCATCATGACCCCTACTCCGCGCTCGCACTAGGTTGGGAACGCATCTTTTATGTTGAAGAAGTCGATTCCACCTGCCGCTCCAACCACCTCAGGCGAGCAATCTCTCCCATGGCGACAAGGCGATCCCCGGCCTCAATCCTTTCATCTGCGGAGGGATGAAAGATCATTTCACCCAATGCCCGCTTGATCGCCACCACAATCACCCCAGGCTCCTGGCACAGCCCTGAGTCGCCCAGCGTGACCCCCTCGCAGGGAGATCCCATCGGCACCACAATCTCCTCAAGCTGCAACTCCAGACTTTGATAGTGCGTGGCCAGCTCAATGATATCCACGACGGCGGGGCGGAGGGCTGCCTGAGCCATGCGGTGTCCCCCCATTGCGTAGGGCGAAATAACCTTATTGGCTCCTGCGTGGGCAAGGGTCCTTTCGCTCCGCTCCGTCTCGGCCCTGGCTACTACAAAGATAGAGGGGTTGAGATCCTTGGCCGTGAGGACCATAAAGACATTGTCCGCATCGATCGGCATAGTGGCGAAGAGACCTTTGGCCCTTATCACCCCGGCAACCAGGAGGACCTTCTCATCGGTGGCATCACCCTTGAGCAAAAGATAGCCCGCCTCCTCCACCTTGCGGATCCGCGCTTCCTCCAGCTCGATGACCACAAACGGGACGGGCTTTGAAACCAACTCGCGGCAGATCACCTCCCCGATGCGACCATAGCCACACACGAGATAGTGGTTTGTCAGGGCGTCGATTTGCTTCTCCATTCTCCTCCTCCCGAAGAACTGCTGGAACTCCCCCTCCACGATTTTTGCGGTAACAGTTCCTGCTGTATAGAGAACCACTCCCAGGCCGGCAAAGAGGAGCCCGATCGTGAACATCCTGCCGGTCCAGCTCAAGGGTCTTACCTCTTGAAACCCCACCGTTGAGATGGTGATGATGGTCATATAGAAGGCCTCGATCCACGTATACCCCTCAAGCAAGCGATACCCTACAATCCCTGTGATCACTACTACCGCGAGAAACAGTACAGCGATCCTTAGTCTTATCAAGGGAGTGACTCCTCTGTCACCCGGTCAGGCCTAACCGTCGAGAGTTGAGACGAATTCATGATGATATTTAGGGCTCGATCTTGGAACCTAACACGTCCAGGAACTTGCGCATCCATTCAGGATGGCCTGGCCAGGCTGCGGCTGTGACAAGGTTACCATCTACATACGCATTGGAGAAGGTCGCGTTCACCTCTTCCCACTTGGCGCCGGCTTGGATCAGCTCAGGCCTCACGGCCGGATAGGAGGTGCAGCGCTTGCCTTCCACGACACCGGCCGCCGTCAAGAGTTGCTGTCCATGACAAATGGAGGCGATAGGTTTGTTCTCCTTCGCAAAGTGTCGGACGATGTCGAGCACCTGCTCGTTCAGGCGAAGGTATTCCGGTGACCGTCCTCCCGGAATCACCAGGGCGTCGTAATGCTTGGGCCTGATCTTAGCGAAGGTGGCGTTGAGGGCGAAGTTGTGACCCCGCTTCTCGCTGTACGTCTGGTCTCCCTCGAAGTCGTGGACGGCTGTCCGCACAGTGTCGCCGGCTTTCTTACCGGGACAGACCGTGTGAACCGTATGCCCGACCATGGTCAACATCTGAAAGGGAACCATCGCCTCGTAGTCCTCGACAAAATCCCCAACAAGCATCAGAATCTTCTTTGCAGCCATCATCTTCCTCCTTCCAGCTCCAGCACCAAGCTAGGCGCCAGTCGGTGGCACGAAGCGCACCTGAAGTCCTCGACCCAACGCCCTGGCAATCTTATCCAAGGTCTCAATCGTCACGTTCTGCGCACCGCGCTCGATTCGAGAG
>JANGEZ010000252.1:0-6246 GCA_031838355.1 Candidatus Methylomirabilis sp. bin48
CGTCGAGGAAGGCGAATGGACAATCTACGATAAGGAAAAGGCGAAGGAGCGGGCAACTTGGGCCGCTGGCGACGAGGCCTTCTAATCTGAGGATATAGGCTAGGTAAGTCAACCTTCACTACGATACCCCCTGGTACAGCGAAGCGCTGTGCCGGGGGGTATTACGTGTAAAAATAGGAAAATAGAAAAATAGGGACAGACACTATTATCGTGACGATTCGTGGTGTTCGCGGGCATGATCGTGCATGCCACGGATTACCCGAATCGTTGCACCCGGCCACCCGTATCATGTGCGGCAACGAGGGAATGATCGCCAGACGGTCTTTCGGAACGACAGCGATTCGAAGGCACACGATGACAGAGCGGCTACTGGAAGAGACGGATTCATCTGGGAGGTGCGCAGGACACTGGACGAGTAATACACGTGGAGCAGAGGGGAAGACCAAGAAAGGATTTCAAGAAATAGTGCATGTCCCTATATTCCCTATATCACTGGGCAGGACGTAGAAGAGGCCGGAGCGCACGAACAGGCCGTCGGCCACCAGCGCGTGCAGGGAGACCGGCTCAGTGTGACCCCATTTTAAGAGCCGCCACTCCCCTACGTAGAGAAGCTGCCCTCGATCCGCGCCTCAAATAAGGAATCTGTCGCTTATTCTTCTTTCACCTGTATCGCCTCTACCCTCACGCGAGCGACGCCCTTGCCGTGAAATTCAAGCCTCTTGGCAGCGCCCATGCTAAGGTCAATGATCCTCTCTCCTGACCTGGCATTGTGCGTGCTCGGGAAAGGTCCACGGTCATTCACCCTCACGATTATGACTTTCTTATTTTCAAGGTTTGTCACCTGCACAAACGTAGGGATGGGCAGATATTTATGTGCCGCCGATAGGCCGTTGGGATTGAACGCTTCTCCGTTTGCGGTCATCCTTCCGCTCTCATAGCCATACCACGATGCCAAGCCCTCTTCCCTGTAATCCTTCGCCTTCTCGGGCGACATAGGAACGTATCGCCTTCCTGCGACCACATAGGGTGCGGCTTTTACCCTACCCTGTCGTATCGCCTCTTTGACCGTCAGACCATCGATGCTCTCGATTTCCTCGTGGGTCAACGCCCATTCGATGGGCGCCTTGACAACTTCGTAGGTATATTCACCGATTGTGTAGATTACTTTTGTAGTGCCTTTGGCAACCACATAGGTTGTTTTTACGATCCATACGCCTCCCTGCACTACATTTTTGGCTGCATGATAAGGTGCCGTGATCACCGAGCAGCCGCTTAAAGATGCTATGGCCGCTGAACAAGCAAGTACTACCGCGAGTCGCCACATATGCATTTCGTCAGTGCTTCGGCTTCGCGCTTCTGTCGTCCCATGGGGGCACGGGTTTATTATTCGCGCCCATAGTCCACGTTTCATAGCCTTCGCCTCGGCCTCTCTGCGCCGCATAGAGTGGCGATCCCTAAGCTGACCTGAATAGACTGGCCATAGCGATGTAAAGGCAAAGACCGGGGAAGCTACCGTGGGGGATCCTGGCATGCCATTGCGGGTGGTGTTGCAACTTCAGTGAATCGGCAAGAATTGGTGGAGGGTAGGGGATTCGAACCCCTGGCCTCAGCGTTGCGAACGCTGCGCTCTCCCAACTGAGCTAACCCCCCATTGTCGCCTTGTATGGACGGGCAGCAGGTCTGCTCCGACCATCTGGTGGGAAACCATAAGGTAGCGGATCGTCAAAGGATTGTCCAGTGGTCTTTAGGCTGACTTGACTAAACGCCCCCGGTGAAGCCTTGCCAGTTACCTCACCTGGCCTGCAACCCGCATCAGATCCTCGGTGGTGTAGATCGACTCCATCTCATACCCGTTTTTCTGCAACTCCTCGCGGCCGCCCTCCTGGCGATCAACAAGGGCCAGTACTTTGACGATCGCAAAGCCTGCATGCAGCGCGCCTTCAATCGCTTTGAGGGTCGAGGCGCCGGTGGTGACGACATCCTCAATGATCGCAACCCTCGCGCCTGACTGCTCGAATCCTTCCACCCATTTCTGGGCTCCATGTCCTTTCGGCTCCTTTCGGACACTGAAGGCCTGAATCGGTTCCCCTGCGAGGGCGCTGTGATGGGCGATGGCGTACGCAATCGGGTCCGCGCCAAGCGTGAGTCCTCCGACGGCGACGATCTGTTCCCCGTCTGTTTGTTTAATAGCCTTGATCCGTTCGAAGAAGAGCTGACCGAGGAGCGGCATCGCCTCCGATAGGAATGTTGTCTTCTTGCAATTGATGTAGTAGCGGCTCTTTCGACCGGAGGCCAGGGTGAAGACGGGCTCGGCGCTGTGCTGGAAGGAGTGCTGAACCAGCAATCTCAGGAGTTGGTCTCTTGGGGTATCCACGGGGGTGAGAATACACGAGGAAGGCGAGGTTGTCTAGATTGTACAGCGAGACTGAGCCCGCTTCTTCAGGTATTGCTGGTGGTATTCCTCTGCCCGGTAAAAGGTCGAGGCCGGTGTCATCTCGGTCACGATCGGTTGCTGGTGCTTTCCGCTGAGTTCCAGCGTCCGTTTGGATGCGAGCGCAGTAGCCTGCTGGTCGGCATCGTGAAAGAAGATTGCCGAGCGGTATTGCGCGCCGAGGTCCGGCCCCTGACGATTCAGGGTGGTTGGATCATGGATCGACCAGAAGAGAGCGAGGATCGCGTCGTAGGAGACCTGCGAAGGGTCATATTCTACATGGACGACCTCCGCATGGCCGGTCGTGCCGGAGCAGACGTCTCGGTAGGTCGGGTTCTTGAAGGCGCCGCCCATGTATCCGACTGCCGTACCGATGACACCCGGCAGTCGGCGAAACGCGGCTTCGACACCCCAGAAGCAGCCCGCCGCAAACGTGGCTTTTTCCATCGGTTAGAAAGTCCCCCCTCACCCTAACCCTCTCCCCCTAGAGAGGGGGCGAGGGGAACGTAAAAAAGAACTGCACTCCGCCCTGAGCGGCGAGGGGCACCAAAAATCTCCTCTCACTCAACGACCTGGACGCCTTTCCAGAACGCGACGCGGCCGGTAATCTGCTTCGCGGCGTCCTTGGGCAAGGAGTAGTACCAGGCCGCGTCACGATTAATGGCATCGCCGACAATGAGGTCGTAGTAGCTGGCTTCACCCTTCCAGTGACAAGTCGTATGGGTGGCGCTCTCGCGGAGATAGTCGGATCTGACCGAGGACAGAGGGAAGTAGTGATTCCCCTCGACGAGGACAGTATCGCCGTTCTCGGCGATGATCACTCCGTTCCAGATGGCCTTCATACTTCTGACTCCCTGGCCGCCCCTTCGACATCGTTCAGGACAGGTTTCCGCATCGTGAGCTACTTTTTCTGGTCGGACAAGAAGATCTTCAAGATGTCGATCGGGAGCGGGAAGACAATAGTGGAGTTCTTCTCTGTGGCGATCTCGGTGAGCGTCTGCAGGTATCGAAGCTGGATGGTGACAGGCTCGGTCGCCATGATCCTGCCCGCCTGCGCCAGCTTTTCGGAGGCGATCAGCTCACCCTCGGCGTGGATGATCTTCGCCCGCTTCTCCCGCTCGGCCTCCGCCTGCTTGGCCATGGCCCGCTGCATCTCGTGCGGGAGATCCACGAGCTTGATCTCCACCACGGTGACCTTGATCCCCCACGGATCGGTGTGTTGGTCGATAATCTGTTGAAGCCGCTGGTTGAGCCGGTCGCGCTCGGCCAGCAACTCGTCCAGCTCCGACTGCCCCAGGACGCTCCTGAGGGTGGTTTGGGCGATCTGCGACGTAGCGAAGAGGTAATTCTCGACCTGGACGATGGCGCGCTCCGCGTCGATCACCCGGAAGTAGATTACGGCGTTCACTTTGACCGACACGTTGTCCTTGGTGATGACGTCCTGGGAGGGAACTTCTATGGCCACTGTCCGAAGGCTGACCTTCGTCATCCGGTCGATGATCGGGATCAGGAGGATCAGCCCCGGGCCGTTGCCGGCTCCGCCCACATTCACGATTGCCTTGGCGAGACGGCCCAGACGGAAGATCACGGCCCGTTCGTATTCAGGGAGTATACGGACCGAGCTGGCAAGGATGAAAAGCGCCAGGATGAGGAGAAAGAGTATCGGGACCAAGCCGAAAACAGTTGAAAGAATCTCCACGGGATTCATGCCTGCCCTCCCTGTTGCTGTTGCGTTGACATTGTATTAGTGTAACTACTTAGGCGTTTAGGCTGAAGGCTATAAATCATCTCGCAAGGCACGAATCAATCCGTTTAAGACCTTCTTGGTTTCTACGACCTTTCGTTCTATCAGTTTAGCATCCTCATTGGGCAAGAAGCCCAAACGCTTCGACAAAGTGCGTACTTCATCGGCCAACCCACATGCCCGAAGTGTTGTGTGATTATGCATGACGTATCCCTACCTAAAAGCCTTCAGTCTTCAGCCGATCTACCTTTAACAAGAGCCCCTTCACCGCCCGGACCCTGACCTTGTCGCCAGGCTCAGCTCCCTCCTCGCATTGAGCCGACCAGAGCTCACCCCCCACTAGGACGCTTCCCTCCGGTTTGAGCGGCGTCCTGACTGTGCCAACCTGCCCGATGAGCCCTTCTACGCCGGTGGTGGTCTTTTGGCGCTGGGCCCTGAGGGCCATGGTGACGATGAAGCCGAAGAATGCCGCCGTCGCCGCAGTGGTGAACAGGATGGCGCTGAGCGAGATTCGCAAAAACGGTTCGGGACTCCTGATCAACATGAAGGAACCGAGGATCATGGCGACAATCCCACCCACAGTAAGCATTCCGTACGAGGTCACCTTTACCTCGGCGATGAACAGAATAATCGCCAGCAGGATGAGGAGCAGTCCGGCGTAATTGATGGGCAGGGTCTGGAAGCCGTAAAAGGCCAGGATCAGGAAGATCCCCCCGAGGACCCCTGGCAGGATGGCGCCGGGGGTCGAGAGCTCGAAGTAGAGCCCGGCCAGACCCAGCATTAACAGGATGTACGCAATGGTCGGATCGGAGATGACCTTCAGGATCTTATCCCGAAGGCCCATCTCGATCCGCGTGACCTCAACCCCCTTGGTGTGGAGCATGACCTTGCCGTGGGCCGTCGTGACCTCCCGGCCATCCAGCGCCACAAGCAGGTCATCCAGCTTATCCGCCACGAGGTCGATGATCTTGAGCTTCAGCGCCTCCTTTTCGGTCGCCGAGACGCTCTTGCGCACGGCGTCCTCGGCCCACTGGGCATTCCTGCCGCGCTGCTCGGCGATGGTCCGGATATAGGCGGCCGCGTCGTTGGTGACCTTCTTGCTCATCTCTTTGTCCATCGGGCCCCCCAAATTGACCGGGTGGGCGGCGCCGATATTGGTTCCCGGCGCCATGGCGGCCACGTGGGCGGCCAATGTGATGAAGGCGCCGGCGGACGCGGCGCGGGCCCCGCTGGGCGAGACGTACACCACGATCGGGCGCTCGGCCGCCAGCATCTCCTTGATGATGGAGCGCATCGAGAGATCAAGGCCGCCCGGGGTGTCCAGTTCGATGACCAGGGCCTGGGCCACCTCGCGGTCCGCCTGCTTGATGGCGCGGATGATATAGTCGGCCGCGCTGGGAGCGATGACCCCTTCCACCTGGATCGCCAGTACGGGCCGGACAGCAGGCTCCGATCTGGAATAGGTGACGACAGGCCACGCCAGCGTGATCCCTATCAGCGTATACCAGACGACGAGTCGTTTCATCATGACCCTAATGAACTGTGCCCCCGGCAAGCCGCGAGAGTATGATCCTTCTGCTCTGGTCCGTCATTCCGTGCTTGACACGCCTGCCCCGTACTGGATACGGGGGAATCCAGTCAGGTCCTCTGGATACCGGTGCCTGCCCCGGACCCCGATCCGGGGTCCGCCGGTATGACGAACTCGCGGTAAGCCGCGGGGAATGAACCCCCAGTGGATTCAACTCATGTCGCGGATGGCTCAAATACGTCACGTACCGGAAGGGCGACCAGGGCTTTTGGCTTGCTGCCACAGCCGCTCCATGTCTTCCAGGCCGACATCACTGAGACAGCGACCATCCTGCCGGAGTACTTCCTCTATATACTGGAACCTGGTCGAGAATCGTGTGATGCTTTTGCGAAGCGCCTCCTCTGCGCTCAGGCTCAGGAACCTGGCGAGATTGACCAGGCTAAACAGTACGTCTCCTAATTCTTCCTCAACTGCCTCTGGCACAGCAGATCCGATGGCCTCCTTGAGTTCGCCAAGCTCCTCTTCCACCTTTGCCATCACCCC
>JANGEZ010000253.1:0-1514 GCA_031838355.1 Candidatus Methylomirabilis sp. bin48
CCTGGTTCTTAACCTTGACGGGAGGCGAGAGGTCATCTGCCGGGTGTCCGAACTCCAGATCCAGGGGGTGCATAACCTGGAGAATGCTCTGGCTGCCAGCCTCGCGGCGGCAGTAGTTGGTGTGTCCACGATGGCGATCCGGAATGGGCTCACCAGCTTCGAAGGGCTCCCGCACCGCCTGGAGTTTGTCGCCGAGATCGGTGGCGTTCGGTATATCGATGACTCCAAGGGGACAAACGTCGGGGCAGTGGTCCGATCGCTTCAGAGTTTCACTGTCCCCATTGTGCTCATCGCTGGCGGCAAGGACAAGCAGAGTGACTTCAGGCCGCTGGCGCCCATTGTCCGCGAACGGGTAAAAAAGCTGATCCTGATCGGTCAGGCCGCTTCAAAGCTACGGGGCGAGCTCACCGGGGCCTGTCCTATGGAGGAGGCATCGAGTCTTGAGGAGGCCGTTCGGCGAGCCGCAGCCACTGCATCGCCAGGAGAGGTTGTGCTGCTTTCGCCGGCCTGCGCCAGCTTCGATATGTTTACTGATTTCGAAGAGCGGGGGCGCGTGTTTAAGGCGGCGGTACGGGAGCTTCTGCCTCCCGTTTACGGCATAATGGGGCAAGCATGATCGCGAAGCGCCTCTCCTATGATAGGCTGCTGTGCAGCGTCGTGCTGTTGCTGATCGGGCTCGGTATCGTCATGGTCTATAGCGCGAGCGCCATCAAGGCCCAGGATAAATACGGCGACCCATTCTTTTTCCTGAAGAAGCAGATCCTCTGGGCCTTGATCGGGTTCGCGGTCATGGTCTGGGCCATGTACCGCGACTATCGGACATTTCAGCGGTATGCGCCCCTGTTGTTCTTCGTCTCGCTGTTCCTCCTCATCCTGGTGCTGATCCCGTCAATCGGGGTCAAGGTCAACAGCGCCCGACGGTGGCTCCGGCTGTTCGGGATCTCCTTTCAACCTTCCGAGCTTGCCAGGCTCTCCATTGTTCTACTCATGGCCAGGCTCCTCGCCAGAAGCGCCGATCGGGAGGAGCGCTTCGCCAAACGCTTTCTCAAGCCGCTTATTCTCTCCGGACTCGTATGCGGCCTGATTGTGTTTCAGCCACACATTGGGATGGCGGCGGTCCTGATGTGTGCAGTATTGGCGCTGTGTTTCGTGGCAGGCGTTCGCCTCAGCCACCTGAGCATCGTTACTCTCGTGGTCGTGACACTTGCCTCCCTGTTCGTCCTGGCTCAGCCGTATGCCAGAACGCGAGTGATGACGCTGTTGGACCCTAATCATGCCTCTTCCCAGGCAGCGCACCAGACCCACCAGTCAATCTACGCATTGGGGCCGGGTGGACTTCTGGGGCGGGGGCTCGGCGACAGCTTTGGGAAACTGGGTTATCTGCCCGAGTCCCACACCGAGTTCATCTTTGCCGTCGTCGGGGAGGAGACAGGATTCGTGGGGGCCCTGCTGGTGATCTTCCTCTTCGGTATTCTCCTGTGGCGCGGAACCCGGATCGCACTCCGGGCGCCTGA
>JANGEZ010000254.1:0-2794 GCA_031838355.1 Candidatus Methylomirabilis sp. bin48
CGTAGATCAGCTCGGCGTCAGGCTTCGCATAGGAAAGGAGACGCGGGTTGGCGAGGTAGTCGTACACGATCACATCAGCCTCACGGAGACATGCGACACCACGCAGAGTAAAAAGGCCGGGATCACCCGGCCCCGCTCCAATGAGATAGACCTTCCCCGTCATTTGCCCTTCTCTAAGAGCTGGGGATCAATCTCCCGAAGGATCTCCTCGGCTCCAGCGGCGAGCAGCGCATCCGCCAACGCCTGCCCAACCTGCTCTGGCGCACTGGCCTCCCCCCGAATGGCTTGCCTGACCATCCGCTTACCGTCCAGACTGGCGACCATTCCAGTCAAAATGAGCGCCTCTCCTTCAATGTGGCCGAAGGCGGCGATCGGGGTCACGCAACTTCCGCCCAGGCGCCGCAGGAAAGCTCGTTCCGCCATCGTGACTTGTCTGGTCTCACGATGATTGAGCGTCTCGATAAGCTCGGCCACTCGCTGATCGTCCTCCCGAATTTCGATCGCCAGCGCTCCCTGACCGATCGCCGGCAGGCACAGATCCGGCTGCAGACACTCAGTAATCCGATCCTGCATACCCAGGCGGATGAGCCCGGCGGCCGCCAGAACCACGGCCTCGATGTCGAGCGTCTCAAGTTTCTTCAGCCGTGTCCCCACATTACCGCGGAGGGGAACAATCTGGAGGTCTTGGCGCCGATGAAGAAGCTGAACCTGTCGGCGCAAGCTGCTGGTTCCAATTCTGGCGCCATGGGGGAGTTCGGTGAACCGAAGGCTGTTCCTTGCAATAAGCGCATCGAGCGGGTTTTCGCGGTGCATGACGGCCCCCTCTCGAAGACCTGGCGCCAGCTCCGCAGGCAGATCCTTCAGGCTGTGGACCGCAAGGTCGATCCGGCTATCGAGCAGGGCCTCCTCGAGCTCCTTCACGAAGAGGCCCTTTCCGCCAGCTTGCGAAAGGACAGCACCGAGAAACTTATCACCGGAGGTCTGAATAGGAACAATGACGACTTTTAGGCCAGGCCATTGCCGGCTCAGGCCTTCCGAAACAAGCCCCGCCTGGCACAGCGCCAGCGGGCTCCCACGCGTACCTAGCTTCAACACATTGCACCTCGCACCCGTACATGGGCGCAGCAAGCAGCGCCCCTACTCCTCCCTGATGCCGAAGAGTCTGCGCAGCACATTCACGTAGAGGTGACCCTCCTTCAGGGCCGACTGGCGTTTCAGCTCTGTCGTCGGGTCGTGTAGGATCTTGTTCACGATCGAGCTGGTCATGAGGGAAATAGCATGCCGCTCCTCGGGCGTCAAGTCTTGCAGCTTCGCAAAAATCTTTTGAATCTCTTCCTCGCGGATTAATTCCACCTTCTTGCGCATAGCGACGATCGTCGGGACGGCATGGAGACTCGCAAGCCACTCGGCAAACTGCCCGACCTCCCGGTCGATCAACGCCTCCGCCAGATCCGCCTCGCGCTGCCGCTCGCGAAGGTTGGCCTGTACCACCCCCTGAAGGTCATCGAGATCGTAGAGGTACACATTATCGACCTCGTTGGCCTCGGGATCGACATCCCTGGGAACGGCGATATCGATCACGAAGATCGGACGATTACGGCGCTGCAGGACGATCTCCTGGAGGTCAGCCTTGGACAGGATCTGGTGCGGGGCGCCGGTCGAACTGATAACGATGTCGGCCTGGACCATCTCCGACTTGGCGTGATCGAATGGAACGGCTCGGCCGCCCCATCGCTCGGCCAATTCCACCGCGCGATCGAAATGCCGATTGGTCACGATCACCGTACTCACACCATCAGCCAACAAGTGTTTGGCCGACAACTCCGACATCTTCCCGGCCCCGATCAGCATGACAGTGCGGCCCGACAGATCGCCGAAGATCTTCTTGGCCAGCTCGATGGCGGCGGTGGAGACCGAGACGGCTAAGGTTGCAATCCCGGTCTCGGTCCGCACCCGCTTCGCGACACGCAACGCCCTCTCCATAAGGGCATTGAGAATCAGGCCGGTGGCCTCCCGTTCGAGGGCGACCGCGTATGCCGCCTTCACCTGGCCCAGGATCTGAGATTCACCAACCACCATTGCGTCAAGGCTCGACGAAACACGGAAGATATGCCGAATGGCCTGATCAGCCGTCAACAGATACAGAGAGGACTCGAAGGCCTGCGACGGAAGCTTGTGCCGCTCGGCCAGGAACTCCACAAGGAACTGACGTGCACCATCCACGTCGTTCACGACAGCGTACGTCTCCACCCGGTTGCAGGTGGAGAGGATCATCCGCTCTTCGATCTGCCCGCATCCGCCGAGCTGCTCCAGAACTTCCGGCAGCTCCGCCTCAGGGACGTGAAACTTCTCCCGAAGTTCAATCGGCGCCGTCTTGTAGCTCAGACCGAGGACAATGATTTCCATATTAGAACGCGTGCGTTCCTCTAATGATGAGATTCGCCACGAGGGACGCAAAGGCAACCCCGCAGAATCCGACGATCGACAGAATGGCGGCCTTCCGGCCACGCCAGCCCTCTGCCAGCCGTCCATGCAACAGGGCCGCATAGAAGACCCATGTGATGGACGACCATATCTGTCTGCCGTCCCAGGACAGGAAGGAACCCCACACGGAATAGCTCACCAGCACACCGCTCAACAGGCCGAGGGTCAGCAGCGGGAAGCCCAGCACGAGACTGAAGTGACACAGATCGTCGAGTAGCTTCAATGAGGGAAGGCGCTCGAAAAGCACTCCTGGATGCTTGGATTTGAGCAGCCATTCCTGAACCAGGAACATCACTGCCACGCAGCAGGC
>JANGEZ010000255.1:0-2750 GCA_031838355.1 Candidatus Methylomirabilis sp. bin48
CCGTGCGCGAGCTCCCTTCTGACCATATTTCTTCCGCTCCTTCGCTCGAGGATCACGCGTCAGGAGCCCGGCCTTCCGAAGCGTCGGCCGCAAGGAGGCGTCTACAACCAAGAGGGCGCGGGCGATGCCAAGTCGAACGGCACCAGCCTGGCCGGTCAACCCTCCGCCGGCCACATTGACACGCAGGTCAAACTTCCCCTCCACCCCTATGGTCTTCAAAGGCTGAACGGCCAGGACTTGATTGGTCGGACGGGTAAAGTACTCCTGCAGGGGCCGTCGATTGATCACCATCTTCCCTTCACCGGGCGAGAGCCATACCCTCGCTACAGACGACTTTCGCCGACCGGTTCCATATAATAACGCACCTTCCTCTGGCATGGCTGAAATTTATCCCTCCTGTATGGTCTTACTGACAAATGGTGTCGGCTGCTGCGACACATGCGGATGAGTGGGGCCGGCGTACACTTTGAGTTTGCGGAATAGCGCAGCGCCCAACTTCGTTTTGGGCAACATCCCACGGACGGCAGCCTCGAGGATCCTTGTCGGGTGAGTTCTCATCATCTGCGCAGCCGTGGTCGTCTTCAGCCCGCCAGGAAAGCCCGAATGGCGGTGATAGACCTTATCCCTCAGCTTCTTTCCCGTTAACACCACTCGCTCAGCATTCACAATCACCACGAAGTCCCCGGTGTCCAGGTGCGGACTGAAGATCGGCTTGTGCTTCCCTCGCAGGAGCACAGCCACCTCAGTAGCCAGCCTCCCAAGTATTTGTCCCTCCGCGTCGATTAGAAGCCACCGCCTATCAATATCGTCTATATGCTGATGAATCGTCTTCGTCATGTGCCAAGCGCTCCTCTCACGATTGTGATCACAAATTCGTTAGACAATAATTGCGAGAGTAAAATATGTCAAGGAAAAAATAGTCAGGTGGTCGACAGCAATACCATTTTTCATGGATTTCCATTACTGAATACGCTATCGTGAACTTGGGTTTCAGATTCCAATGTGTAATGCGTGGAGAGAATGATGTTCGGCCTTGGAATGCCGGAACTGTTGGTCATCTTCTTGATCGCACTCATCATCTTTGGCGCTTCGAAATTACCCCAAATTGGTAGTTCCCTCGGCGGGGCGATTCGCGAGTTTAAAAAGTCGGTCGAAAAACCCTCACAAGAGACGACGCCTGCGCCCCCCGACGAGATCCTCTGCAGCCAATGTCGCCAACCGCTCCAGAAAGACTGGATCACCTGCCCTCACTGCGGGATGAAACAGGAGGGAAAATCGGGGGCCTAGAGATTTCGTTCGTAAATAATCCGTAGGCCGGTCAGTGTGAGCAGTGGGTCTACGTGCTTGACGCTTGACGACTCGGCGAGGATCAGGTGGGCAAGACCTCCTGTACCGATCACAATGGGATCGCCCCCCATCTCTTCACGCATCCGCGTCACGATCCCTTCAACCAGCCCCAGATAACCGAAGAACAGGCCGGACTGCATGCTGGCCACTGTCGTTTTTCCCACCACAGTGTTCGGCCTGGCGATATCAATCCGTGGCAACTTGGCCGTCCGCTCAAAGAGGGCCTCGGCGGCGATCCCGATACCGGGGGCGATGACGCCTCCGAGATACTCCCCTTTGGCCGAGACCGCATCAAAGGTGGTGGCCGTACCAAAATCCACCACAATCGCCGGGCCGCCGTAGGTCTCGAACGCAGCCACCGCATTGACGATCCGGTCGGCGCCCACCTCCCGCGGACTGTCGTACAGGATCGGCATGCCGGTCTTGATCCCCGGACCGACAATCAGGGGAACGATCCGGAAGTAGCGATGAGCCATCTCTTCCAGTGATGACTGAAGCGGCGGGACCACCGAGGCGATGATGAGAGCTGAGATCTGATCCAGCTCCAGCCCGGCGAGGAGTAACAGATTTCGGATCAACATCCCGTACTCGTCTCCGGTCCCATCACGCCGAGTGCTGAGGCGCCAGTGCACCCGGAGCTCCTTGCCCTCGAATATCCCAACCACCGTATTGGTGTTTCCCACGTCCAACGCGAGCAACATTCGTCTCTACCCCGTCAGCGTCACATCACCGGCAAGCAGGCGATGCAACGCGCCCCTTGCGTCGCGGATCACCAGTCGCCCATCGTCGTCAAGCTCTACCGCGAGACCGGAAATCTCCTGATCGCCGGAACGGGCCGTGACCTGCCGACCCAGGGTCAGACAACGGCGCCGAGCATGCTCAAGAATAGGCAGGGGGCCATCGCACAAGAACCGCTCGTACCACCCGTCGAGGCTCTCACAGAATGACCGCGCTATCGCTGTTCGATCTACGGGATGACCGGCCTCAACTCGGAGCGAACCGGCAGTCTGGCGCAGATCCTCATCGAAGTCCGCCTCGGTCTGATTCACGTTGATGCCGATCCCCAGGATGACATGAAGGAGACTGGAGCCCTCTACAGCCATCTCGCCAAGCATGCCCCCCACCTTTCGCCCATGCACGATCAGATCGTTCGGCCACTTGAGCGCTGTGACGAGCCCTGTCGTCCGCTCAATAGCGTCGGCCCCTGCTATCGCACCCATGAAGGTGAACACGGGCGCATCGTGCGGCGGGATCGTGGGCCTCAGGATGACGGAGAGATAAAGCCCCAGTCCCATCGGCGATTCCCATCGACGCCCCATCCGACCGCGCCCCTGCCGCTGCCTCTCTGCAATGACAATCGTTCCATCCGCCTCACCGCGGCCGGCCAGCGCTGCTGCTTCGTC
>JANGEZ010000256.1:0-6818 GCA_031838355.1 Candidatus Methylomirabilis sp. bin48
GCCAAGGCCGGTCCCATCCGCCCTCGTCGTGAAGAATGGATCACAGACCGACGGGAGCAGTTGCGTGGCGATCCCATCCCCGGTGTCGGCGATCTCCAGGACCACGGATCCGGCCTTGCCGTTTTCCGGTTCGCGGTACCCTCGGATCGTGACAGACCCGCCCTTGGGCATGGCATCGAGGGCATTGGAGAAGATCTCGCCCAGCGCTTGCTCCAACTGAATAGGATCGACATAGACGTCCGGCAGGTCGCTATGCAGGTCGATCTCAAGCCGGACCGCACGATCCCTGAGCGGCCCGGCGAAGGTGGGTAAGAGGCCATCAATCAGCATCGGGAGCTGCTCCGGCATGGGACGAAAAGGGGCCGGGCGGGAGAAGCTGAGCAGATGGGTGATGCGGCGGTCCAGTCGGTCCACCTCGGAAATGACCATCTTCAGGTGTTCCTGCGCCACAAGTTCATCGCCCACGTGGCGAAGCGCAACCTGGGCCGCGGCCCGAAGGCTCGCCAGGGGATTGCGCAGGCCGTGGGCGACCGCGGCAGACATCTCGCCGATAGAGGCCAGTTTTTCAGATTGGATGAGTTGTGCCTGGGTCTCTTCCAGTTTCTTGATCTGCGCTTCCAGATGGCGGTTGAGCCGGGCCATCGACTCATGGGAACGTTTCAGGTTCTCGGTCATCCCGGCGAACGCCTGGGCCAGATCGCCGATCTCGTCTTTCGAGCGGACTGCGACCTCGTGATCCAGGTGACCTGCTCCCACCACCTCCATTGCCGCCTTGAGCTGATGGATCGGACGCGCCAGCCCCCTGGAGATCAGGATCGAGGCGGCCACCCCGAGGACCAAGGACAACAGGATCATCAATGAGAGCAGGCGCTGCTCCGTCTGCAGGATCTCCTCGAGCCTGCCGTAGGCCCGCTGCAGGCTGTGCGCGCGGGCTGCGCCGTACACCTCCTTATTCTTCGCGCTGAGGGCGGGCAGGAGTCGGCCTTTCAGCTCCGTGTTTGCAAGGGCCAGCGCTGCCCTCCGGTTTCCCGCCTCATACAGGACAAAAACCCGCCTTCCCGCACCAAACATCTGAGCGTGGATCTGCTCGACGTCTTTGGCGAGATCCATTTCGTCGGGCGTCAGTGTCAGCTTCCACTGGCGGAGTCGCTCCTCGATCTCCGTTTCCAACCGGAAGAACTCCGCCTTCGCCTCATGGTCCATCCCGGTGAGGAACCCCAAGACTTGGCGGCTCTGGCGGAACAGGACCGTTTCGAGGTCGGCATACGTTCGGGTCCTCGCCATGCTCTCGCCGAGGGCCCTGAGCGCGTCCCGTTCCTCCCGGTTATTCCAGATAGCTTGGGCGCTGATCAGGAGTACAGGGACGACCATGAGCGAGAAGCCGAGCAACAACTTGCGCTGGAACCTCATACATGAAACTCTAGTCTTCCTGCTTAAGTGGCGTCAAGGGAAAGTTATCGCGTGTAGGGGCAGACTTTGTGCCTTGTCCAGCGTGGTGAACGTACAGTGTAACTACTTAGGTAGATAGACTGTAGGCTTTTAGACTATAGGAACGCGCCATGCGAGACCATACCAAACTCAGAGCGTTTGAACTGGCCGACGAAGTGCGCCTCGATTCGGTCCGTGCGCAACGGCTAACAGCCTTCAGCCTACAGCCTAAACACCTGAGTAGTTACCGTACAGTGAGATTGCAGTAGGACTCTGCGCATGACTCCTCGGCTCCGTCCTGTTGCTTACGCCTTTACTACCTTGTCTGGGGGTATGCCCTTGAAGGCGTTCCGCGTATCTACGATCAGAGGGGCATGCTGACGGATCAGGTCGAGGTCAAACACCGAGTGGTTGGTCACGAGGATGACTGCATCCTGCGCTTGAAGGGTTTCGGCCGTCAGGGGTAGAGCGGTCAGGTCAAGGTCGGGATAATGACGGTGACCGTAGCACCGGGGGACGTGGGGATCGGCGTAGTTCACCTGGGCTCCCTGTTGCCGCAGCAGCGTCAGGATCTCGAGGGCTGGGCTTTCGCGCTGATCGTCGATGTCCTTCTTGTACGCCACACCCAGGACCAGGATGCTGGCGCCACGCAGCGACTTGTCTCTTCCGTTCAGCGCTTCCACGACCTTTCCCACCACCCAGGCCGGCATGGCATGGTTGATCTCGCCGGCCAGCTCGATGAAGTGGGTGGCCATACCGTACTCGCGGGCTTTCCAGGTGAGATAGAAGGGGTCGATAGGGATACAGTGGCCCCCCAAACCTGGCCCCGGATAGAAGGCCTGAAAGCCAAAGGGCTTGGTGGCAGCGGCGTCGATGACCTCCCAGATATCGATTCCCATGCGGTCCGAGAGCATCTTAAGTTCATTCACCAGCGCGATGTTCACCGCTCGGTAGATATTCTCCAGGAGCTTGGTCATTTCGGCTTCCTTGGGAGAGGCGACTCGCACTACGGTGGCTACGATCGTTCTGTAGAGCATTTCGCCTAATTCCCCGCAGGCATCCGACACCCCTCCGAGAACCTTGGGGATGGTGGCCAAGCCGAAGTGCGTGTTGCCAGGGTCTTCCCGCTCGGGTGAGAAGACGAGAAAGAAGTCCCGCCCTGCCCGAAGGCCCGTTGCCTCAAAGCGGGGCTGAAGGATCTCCTCAGTGGTGCCGGGGTAGGTGGTACTCTCCAGGCAGATGAGTTGGCCGGCTCGCAGGGTGCCGGCAATGGCGTCGGCGGTCTGTACGACGTACTGGAGGTCGGGGTTTCGATGGCGCGTCAGTGGTGTGGGAACACAGATGACAATGGCATCGGCCTCTCTGAGGCGGGTGAAGTCGGAGGTGGCTTCAAATCGACCAGATCCAACCAGGGAGGCTACCCGATCTGCCGGGAGATGCTGGATGTAGCTCTCGCCGGCGTTGATCCGTTTCACTTTGTCGGGGTCGATATCAAAGCCCAGGACGCGAAAGCCTACCTCCCCGAAACGCAACACGGCCGGCAACCCGACATATCCGAGGCCGATGACGCCGACCGTGTAGTCTCGTCGTCCGATGCGTTCTTTCAGATGTGGGATGAGCGATGTCATCGGGTGTCCTTTCTCATCACAAAGTGAGAGTCCTCAGTGACGCCATGAAGGCTAATCGGCTGTAGTGAGGCTTTACTGGTTATTTTTCGCAGATCGCACAACGAATCATAACGACCAGAGCAGCAGTGCGACGATGAGACTCGCAATGACGATCGCGACGATGGGCGCGACTCTTGTCAATCTCGAGTGAGCGCTACTCGCCGAGGCAGAACGGGTAGCGCGATCTGGTGGAAGAAAATCCGTGGCCCCCGCTGTCCTGAGCCCGCTTCTCATCCGTACTTTTCGTCTGGCATTATACTCTCGTCGCTTCTCTGGATCCTTGAGGACTGCGTACGCCTCGTTGAGACTCCAACTCTGTTCAGCGATCCACCCTGTTGGGTCCTCGTACTTATCAGGATGATACATGCGCATCTTTTCGATCCATTTCTCATGAATTGTCTCGGTGGAGGCGTCCTGGTCCACATCGAGGATCGCGTAGTAATCCGCACTGGAAGCGAGGTGCATCGACACGAGCAGCGCTTCGGCCTTCTGGACCAAGTGGCGGACATCGAGATGCTGGAGCTCCGCCGTCTCGCGGAGTTCGGCGTAGCAGGGGGATCTCAGGCCCTTCCGAATGTCCAGGAGGATGACGGTCAGCTCTCGTCGATCAGGACACAAGGCGGAAAGGTCGGGAAGGGGCTTCGGCTGGGCCAGCCTGGCGATGATTTCCCTAACCCTGAGCTCAGTTATACCGCTCACGCTGCTTACAAATGCTCTGACTGACCATTGGAGCCTCGTCCTGACGCCGTGACGCGGGCCGCGTTGAGGGTGATGGAAAGCACTGTGACTGTGACGATGGCATTCGCTGGGATGTGTAGGTTGAAATCGGTTAGGCTGTGAATAAGCATCGCAAACACGGCGGTCATCCCGGCTAACGCCAGGTACGCTGCAAGAGGATCGTGTCGCTTCAACCACCTGGCGGTCACCTCTCGATACCACATGACTATGAACCACATAACAAGACCAAAGGGCACGATGCCGCCCTCAGCCAGCAGTTGCAGGTAGTCGTTGTGGGCGTACTGGAAGATCATCTGAGCAGTGGAGGTCTTGTACGCCGGGAACACCTCCTCAAAGGTGTTGAAGCCCGATCCGAAGCGCATGTAATCGTTCGACATCCGCAAGGTATCACGCCACAGGATCGCTCGTTCTTCTGTGGATGGCTCCTGAAATGTCTTCTCGAGCCGTTCCAGCGACAGGAATGCACTATGCCCACCAATCCAGACCGCGGCGATCAGGACGAGGCCACAGCAGGCCAGGGCCAATCTTACTACCCGTGAACGCATAGTTCGCTTCATGACCGTCATGATGATGAAAAAGACCATGGAGCCCGCGAAACTGATGAGACCGCCGCGCGAGCCGGTCAGCAGGAGTGCTGCGCCCATAAAGATCGCGGCGAAAAGTAGGAGTATCGACTTGCTGGTGTGTTGGGACGTCCACAGGAGGAGCCGTTCCCTGATAGACAGTCGATCGGTGCGCAAGGGCGACTGAGCCAGGATATAGCCGATGGTCAGCGGGATGGCGATCTCCATGTAGCCGGCGAAGTGATTGCGGTTGACATAGGGACCGAAGGGTTCACCGCCTTGCGCGGTCTCGCGGATCCAATAGATCTTGCCATTCGACGAATACTTTTGAATGATCGCGAACACCGCCAGAAAAAACCCAATACTGATAATGGTCACGACAACTCTCTCGATCTGCTTTCGCTCTCGCAAGTGGTTGAGCAAGATCCAGAACAGTATGGCGTAAGTCAGCAGTCTCAGGAACTCTTCACGAGTGGCGCCAGGATTAAGCGAGATCGTCCGCCACCCCACCTGGAGGTTGAGGGCAGATGCGGCATCGTTGTAGACCGAGTACGCTGCAGGCGAGAGCAGCTTGATCATGTTCAGTGGCAACGGGAGCATCTGGAAGAGTATTAGCACCAGGAAGGAGAGGATTAGGATGGTAAACGGTGTCCGCTCGAATTGGATTCGTCCATCACGGATCATTCGAGCGGTCCAGATGGCCCCCATGGAGAGTACCAGCAACTCAGCAAGCGCGATCGACCAGACCTCAACAGTACCAAAGGCGAGCGGCGTGAACAGAAGGAGGAACGTCAGCACCCACAGGAGAAGGCGGTCGGACCACATCACCGGGCGGGTGTCATCCTGTTGATACATGCATCGCCCATTCGCGGTTGGCTTGATACCATCGCACCAGCGCGCCGACGCCATCCTGGAATGTCGATTGCGGTTGCCAGTCCAGTAATCGCCTGGCCTTGCTGATGTCAGCCCAGGTCGCCGATACGTCGGCTGGATGACGGACGGTGTTGACGATGACCGCCTTCTTCCCAATCAATGATTCAATGAGCCGAATCGCATCCATCAGGACAACGGGCGCGTCGGAACCCAGGTTGATGACCTCATATCCCAGCGGCTTGAGGCCGGCGATCGTGCCTCTGGCGATATCGTCTACGAAGGTGAAGTCGCGGGATTGCTGGCCATCGCCATACACCAGCACCTGGTGCCCTTCGCTGATCCACTGCACGAAGCGAAAGAGACTCATGTCGGGTCGCCCGGCGGGACCGTAGACGGTGAAGTATCGCAAAACCGTTACGTCGATCCCGTACAAATAATGATAGGTATAACAGAGGGTTTCGGCGGCCTTTTTGGAAGCGGCGTAGGGCGAAAGGGGGGCGTCGGTATTCGCGTCTTCCCGGTAGGGCAATTGGTTGCTTTGGCCGTACAGGCTGGAGGTGGAGGCGAGGATAAACTTGTTGATGCCGAGTGTCCGGCAGAGGTTCAACAGATTGAGTGTCCCGGTGACGTTGGTGTCGTAGTACACCCAGGGGTTTTCAACGGATTGGCGCACGCCGGCGCGGGCAGCCAGGTTGATAACGGCGACCGGACCGCGACCATGGGGTCCACATGCTGCCTCAAAGGGCGCGCTCAGGGCCACCCGGTCGCTGATGTCGATCTGGTGGAACCGAAAGCTGGGATGGTGGAGGATCTGCTCGAGGCGCCGCTGCTTGAGCCGGACGTCATAGGCGTCGTTGAGGTTGTCGATCCCGACGACGAGGTGGCCGGCCTGGAGGAGCAGCTCGGCGACCTTGCAGCCGATGAAGCCCGCACAACCCGTTAGCACAACGGTCCCCAGTTCCACGGCTCGCTCCTTAGCGCGCTATATCCAAATCAGGATGAAGTCCTGGGCGCCGCCTTCGGTGCCATTGCGCAATCTGAACGATCGATCTCGGTGTGCGAGGATGCCAAGGGAGGTCAACCGCGAAACTGTGAGTACATAATGGTGCCGAAGGGGGGACTCGAACCCCCACGGGTATAACCCCACCGCCCCCTCAAGACGGCGTGTCTACCAGTTCCACCACTTCGGCCCGCTGTATAATGGCAACGGCGACCATTATCTGTCAATGAAAAAGGTAACTCCTCAGGTCGATAGACTGTAGGCTGTGAGACTGTAGGAACGCGCACAGATGAGCCAGGCGTTTGCCGAATGCGATGCGACAATGATGGAGACCGAAAAGGTGCTGGGCGCCTTGATTCGGTCCATGCGCAACGACTAACAGCCTTCAGTCTACAGCCTAAACACCTTGTAGTTACTGAAAATGTAAGCGGAAGGAGCCAGGTTCCGAGTGCGGGGTACGGGGTTATAGGTCTGGAACTTTACCTTGAATCCTCCCGCCTCTATCGGTATAGTCATCGGTGTCCAATGAACTACCCCGCGGCAAGCCGC
>JANGEZ010000257.1:0-4317 GCA_031838355.1 Candidatus Methylomirabilis sp. bin48
TCGACGATGTAAAGCTGGCCGTGAAAGAGATAGTCGAGTCGTTCGGTGCGTTCGTCTACCTCGCCACCGCAATGCATGCAGTCGCTGTTGCTGATTTTCATTTTTGTTGAGGGTCGATACGACTTGCCGCGAGTTCGTCATGCCGGCGGACCCCGGATCGGGGTCTGGGGCAGGCGCCGGTATCCAGAGGGCCCGACTACTGGATTCCCCCGTATCCAGTACGGGGCAGGCGTGTCAAGCACGGAATGACGGACCAGAACAGAAGACGATACCCCGCGGCAAGCCGCGTGGTAGTTTATATGTTGCGGCTAGCGGATTCTGAAATCAACGCGGCTCTGCTTCAGCGTGTTACGTTTCTCAGGCGCAAGCGATTTTGGCTCGATGATGAACAGCCGCTCCTGCTCAACCTTGCCCGATCTCAGGATCGCATCCTTAATTTTCATGACACGTTGAGAGACTAGCATTCGCAGATCATCTTCTTTGATCTGCGTGTGGGTCAGCATCAGCTTCTCCATTTCAGAAACCGGAAGATCCTTCGCAAACCCCAAGAAGTTACGTGGCTTGGGGAATGTCTCCGCCTTGTAGGCCAGCTTCAGGTATGGCTCGTATTCGGCGGGCTCAATGGTCAGTTCATCGACCGGGATCGCTGCCTGGCCCTGCTTGAGACGCTGGTTGAATTTCTGGACCCTCAGCTTCCTCATAAACTGAAGCTGCCGCAGCCCGTCTTTGTCCTTCTCGGGATCAACATGCCCTTCGATCTCGAGCTTCAGCGAGGGCCGCTCATACAGCGCCTTGACCAGCGTCTCGATCTTCTTGGCGTTCGCATCGGTCACAGTCGCGCTTCCTGGCTCATACTCAAGATATCCCAATTCCTCTCCACCCCCCATGAGCGCGCCGAGCAGGGCAAAGGGGGCCGTTGCCGCTTTTGAGAGCAGGTTGACGAGGATCTGCAGCACAACCTTCCAGACACTGAATTCAGGGTCATTAAGACTCCCGGTGACCGGGAGGTCCAGATGGATCTCCCCATTTCTGTCTTTGAGGAGGGCGATCGCCAATCTGACCGGCAGATTTGTGGCAGTGGGGCTTTCTACCTTCTCTCCCAGGGTAAACTGATCGAGAAACAGAGTATTTGTGGAATCCAGCTTCCGTTTGGCAATCTGATAATTCAGATCGAAGGAGAGCTTGCCCTTTTCGATCGTGTAGCCGATATATTTCCCGGAGTAAGGGGTCATGGGACTGAGGTCCATGTCCTTGAACCTGGCCTTCAGGTCTACATAAAGGTCTTCGCGCAGCGGGTTAATTTTCCCCACGATCTCGAGGGGTGCAAACTGATTGACCTTACCTTTAAGCTCAACGTCTGCGAGGGTAGTTTCACCTGACGACAGTCCGGACACCCTCCCACCGAGCTCTGCCAAGTCCATGGAATAAGGCGGTTTCACGGATCCGTCCGAGAAACTGATGCGTCCGCCTTGAAGGGTAATCGTCCGGATTCGGACATCGGTGCCGGTTTGACCGGAGGTCTCAGCGGGGGTAGGCAGCGGGACAGTGGTCGAGGTGCCCGAGGGGACCGGCTGATCCTCGCGCGTTCCCTTTTCCATGATCTGCGCCAGATTAATGGAGCCGTCGGGATGAACGATCAGGCGGGCATAAAAGTCGGCGAGCGCGACCTTACCTGCATGTACGTACGTCGGATTATAGCCCACCTCGAGATCGTCGAACGCGAGAGACTGCCAAGTCAGAAAATCCTGCGCATGAACCTTGTCGACAGATCCGAACCGCGCCACAGATACGTTCCCTTTGTAGACAGCCTGCAGGCCGGACTCATCCTGATGGCTCACCGACAGATTGCCTGCCGTTGACACGGTGCCCCGCGTGACGTGGATCTTGACCAAATTGGTGAAATAGGGTTGAAAAGGGCGGAGATCGATCGCTTTGAGGCGTACGGCCAATTGTGCGGACGGTGGGGTGAGACCGACCGGACCATTGACCGTGGCCGTTCCCCCCTTATTCAGACGGAACGAGACGACGGTCGTACCCTGGCGACCTTTTGTGGTCGTGAGGTTATCGGCCTTCACACCGATTTCGTCAGCAACGACGATGGCCGGCTCGGCAAGTGCGTGATCCTCAGTACGCTTCTCGGCTTTGAAAGACATCGCCGTAGCCGCATCCGAAAAGGAGAGCGTTCCCTTACTCAGTTGAAACGTATCGATGTCCACCACGGCAGGGGTGGGCGTATCTTGAACCTTGACTTCGGTGGGGGCATCCGGATTACCGGGAAAGAGGGTCTGGATGTTCGTCATCCCATTGGGATCACGCCTGATGAACAGCTCCGGTGCTTCCAGCGTCACGGATGCCACATGAAACAGCCTGGCAAGGGGTTCCGTGGGCGCGAGCGAGAGGTCCAGAAGCGGGAACGTAAGGAGCGGTTGACCCTGCGCGTCGTTTACGGAGACCTGCCGCAGTGCGAAGCGACCTTCTACCGTCAAGGTCTGCCTTTGATGTTGAACGAAGGAGAGCTGCGCCTTGACGGTCAACTTCCCTGAACGGATCTTGAAGTTGGTCTCGATCGGCAGATATGCGAGATAGTGGGGAATATCGAGATCGGCGATCTCGATATCGAAAGTGGTCTTTCGGGAAGAGGCAAACGGTGTTGTCTTGCCTTCAAGGACATACTGACTGCCGTTGATCGTGGCTGACAATCGTGGTTCGACAGATGTCTCCAGGTAGTAGGGGAAGTTTGAGAGAAACGGGATCGCGATATTCGCGTCTCTGACGGTGTGACTTATCTGCCTTGGCTGATCCAGCAGGTCCACACGGCCGTCCACGATCCGAATATTATTGAGTGAGAACCTGCGAGCGGCTGTACTGCCGCCGCCCTTATTCGACTCACCCGTTAGGAGATCGGAGAAGTTGTAGGAGCCGTCCTGATGCCGGACGAGCCGGATGTAGGGCCGATCTACACGCACCTCCTTCAGAATCACAGCCCAGCGGAGCGCGGACAAGCTTTGAAGGTTGATGAAGAGCTGATCAAACGATAGGAATGTTTCGGGTGTCTCGCGGTCTTTGATTGTGAGGCCTCTTACGGTCAGCGAGAGCGTGAACGGATTGATCCTGATCTGTTGGATCGCGACCTCGCGGTGAAGCGTATTCGACAACGTTCGTATCAGAAACGACTTCATGAGAGGAGGCAGGCCGATAAACGCGAAAAGCGTCAAGACCACAAAAACCGCGCCAGACCAGATGAGCAATTTCCGCAGGCGACGCAGCGACATGAATCGGCCCAGCAACGATTCCACCGAGGGGCTCATGATCCGGACACCAGACGTACCTCCCGCTGCGGAAGCGGGATGACGACGCGACCGTCATGAAATCGCTCTACAATTGTCTGGTAGAGCTCTGCCTGGGCAGTCTCATAATCGTCGACCTTGACCCACGGACGGACCGAGATGATGATGGCCGAATCACCGAGCATACTGATACCCACTAAAGGGATCGGCTCCTTCATCACATAGGCGCTTCCTTCAAGTACCTGCCGCACGAGACCCATCGTCTCGTTCAGGTCCGTGCCGTACGCGACACCTACCTTTAAGTTCAGTTGTCGCATGGTCCCGAAATTGTGCAGGATCTCTCCAACGATCTTGCGGTTGGGAATGATGACCTTCGACATGTCCGGATGAGCGAGCGTCGTCGAAAAGAGATCGATCATGAGGACCTCACCCTGCTCCCCAGCCAGATCGATGTACTCGCCGACACGATACGGCTTTGTAAAGATGATAGTCAGACCTGCAACGATGTTGCTCAGGACGCCCTGGAGCGCCAGCCCGATGCCGAGCCCGGCCACGCCGATACCGGCGAGAAAGGGTGACATCTGGATCCCCAGGTTGCCGAGCACCACCACGACCGTGAGGAGAATGACCACCACACGGACAATGCGGACGAGCAGCATTCTGACTGGAGGCTCAATATGCTGACGCAAGGTCCATGCGCTAACGACGTTCCCGATCCATCGCGCGCCGAGTAGACCAGCCACCAGGACAATAATGGCCCCTAGAACTTGAAACCCGTAACGGATCAAGAGGTCGATCATGAGTGTTACCGGCGGCATGGTCATGGTGCGGACCTCCGCTGTGTGTTGTGGACCATCGATGTAATCCTTGTGTGCATTAGTAGATCTCTATCCCGGTTACCTGGAGAAGACCTCTTTCAGGAGATCGGTCACGCGAGCCGTCGGAGCGGTCCTGATCTTGCGTTCCTCCTCCCCCAATACATGGAGCAGGCCGTCAAGGCTCTTGGAGACGACATGCTGATCGATGTCAA
>JANGEZ010000258.1:0-5002 GCA_031838355.1 Candidatus Methylomirabilis sp. bin48
GAGATCACCGCGACTCCAGTGGCCCCGCTCCGAATGACCTCTCTGACATTGCTCAATCTGATGCCGCCGATGGCTACAATCGGGATATCGATCCTGGCCCGTAGTTGTCGAATTGTGTCGCAGCCAACCGGTTCGTACCCGGTGGCTTTCGTAGCTGTCGCGAAGATCGGCCCGATGCCGAGATAATCAGCCCCCTGCTCTGCGGCCCTGAGGGCCTGCTCCAGAGAGTGGGTCGAAACCCCCAGGAACTTGCTCGCACCTAGGAGCGCACGAGCGTTCCTGGGTGGCAGGTCATCCTGTCCAAGGTGGACCCCGTCGGCATCAGCCGCGAGCGCGAGATCCAGCCTGTCGTTGACAATGAAGCAGACCCCACGCTCCCGACACAGTTGGGCGATCTGGCGTGCCTCACGCAAAAGCTGACGAGGTCCGGCCACCTTGTCCCGGAGTTGGATCATCGATGCCCCGCCCTGCACGGCTTGCGCCGCACTGTCAAGGTGGCTGCGCCCGCCTCTCAGCTCACGATCGGTGATGACACACAAGCGGCATGTCTTCCAAGGGATCAAGGGGCTATCTCGGCGAGAAATAAGCTGTCAGCTATCAGCTAATTGGACGATCCTTAGGCTCGCTCCACATAGGTACCGGAACGTGTATCGACGCGGAGGAGGTCACCGACGTTAATGAATAGCGGCACCTGGATCACGGCGTTGGTCTCGAGCGTCGCCGGCTTGGAGCCGCCGGAGGCTGTGTCGCCACGAAAGCCGGGATCGGTCTCGACCACCCTAAGCTCGACAAAAGTCGGGAGCACAACATCGACAGGTTCGTCACGATAGAATAGGACCGAACTGATCATCCCTTCCTTAAGGAAGCCACTGGCATCTCCGAGCTCTTTCTGGCCCATTGTGAACTGGTCGAAACTCTGCGTGTCCATGAAGTGGTAGACATCGCCGTCATGGTAGAGGAATTGCACCTTCCGATCCTCCACCTCCGCCTTCGGGAGCTTCTCATCGGTCCTGAAGGTGCGCTCGATGATGGCGCCGGTCTTCATATTCTTCAGCTTGGTGCGCATGAAGGCGCCGCCTTTGCCAGGCTTGACCCACTGATAGTCAGTCACGACGTATGGGGTTGCGTCCAGTTCGATCTTGACCCCGGAGCGAAGATCTCCTGCAGCGATCATCATCTCTTTTCTCCATGAGTTAGCGAGACCTGAGCCTTCATCTCACGATCCCTTTTTATCAAGCAGGTGAAGAGCGGCCTCTATCCCGAGCCGATAGCTAAAGGCGCCGAAGCCTGTGATTTGTCCAGCGGCAACGTCAGCAATGAGAGATTGATGTCGAAACTCTTCGCGGCGGTAGATGTTCGACAGGTGCACCTCGACCGTCGGGATGGCTGCGGCAATGATCGCATCCCGCAGTCCCACGCTCGAATGAGTCAAGCCGGCTGCGTTCACAATCATAGCATCAGCCCATCCGATAGCCTTATGGATCACATCGATAAGTTCACCTTCGTGGTTTGATTGAACGAAGCGGATCTCGGCCGCTCGCGAGGCGGCATAAGACCTGAGATCATCCTCGATCTCTTTTAGCGTTGTATGACCATACTGGTCCGGTTCGCGACGGCCCAACAGGTTCAAGTTGGGGCCGTTCAACACCAGGACCCGTCTTCCCGAGCCGCGTTTCGCACCACCCATCTCACAGGCTCCTCGCTGCACGGATGGCCGCCCGCAGCTCACCGGGATCCGAAATGGCCGCCAAGGTAGCATGGCCGATCCCCTTTGTTAAGACGAAATAGATCACCTGATTTCTCACCTTCTTGTCATAACGCATTGTTTGTAAAAGGCTGGCCGTAGTACCAGATGCCCTTGTCGGGAGCCCAATCCTCGCAAGCAGCGTACGCAGCCGATTCAGATCTTCGTGCTCGCAAAGGCCTCGGTTCATCGCAAGTATTGTCGCCACCACCATGCCGATCGCTATCGCCTCACCGTGAAGAAGCCGTTGATATCCGGTGGTGGCCTCGAGGGCGTGACCCACGGTATGCCCGAAGTTGAGGATTGCGCGCATCCCCTCCTCTCGTTCATCCTGCTCAACGACTTCCGCCTTGATCGCGCATGAGCGGGTCACGAGATGGGTCAGGGGCTCTTCCTCTGCCCGGAGGATTGAATCCAGGTGTGTTTCAACGTACGCGAAGAGTTCCTGATCGGCGATCATACCGTATTTTACCACCTCGGCCAGCCCCGCCCGCATCTGCCGCGACGGCAGCGACTTCAGCGTCTGGACATCCGTCACGACCAACGACGGCTGGTGGAAGGCGCCGACCAGGTTCTTCCCTGCGGACAGATTGACGCCGACCTTCCCGCCGACGCTGCTGTCCACCTGGGCAAGGAGGGTGGTCGGAACCTGAATCAACGGGATCCCTCGAAGGAAGGTTGCCGCCGCAAACCCTGCCAGATCGCCGATCACCCCACCGCCCAAGGCGACCACGGCAGAGCGGCGATCCATCCGGTTGTGCAACAAGGCCTGATACAGGCTGGCCGCCTGGCGCAACGATTTTGCCCGCTCCCCCGCTGGAATCTCTGTGATCCCTACCTGGAACCCAGCCTGTCGGAATGAGGCCGCGGCTTTGGCCCCGTAGAGGCGGCCCACGACGGGATTCGTGACGATCAGAACGCGCCTGCTCAGGAGCAGTTCACCGCATAGCGCGCCCAGTTGCTTCAGCAGTCCACTGCCGACGACAATCTGGTAGCTCCTACTGCCGAGCGTTACGGGAACCCTGGCTGTACTCTTCATCTACCCCCTCCTCACCTCCCCCTTACTAAGGGGGAGGGACGGGGAGGGGGTCCTACATCAAGGTGGAGATGCTGAATAATGCGATCGACGATCTCCTCCACATTGGCCCCGCTCGTCTCAATAGAGAGATCCGCCTTGGCATAGGCAGGGCCTCGCTGCTCCAGGAGCTCCCGGATTCTGGCGAGCCGGTCGTCCGGACTCTGCAAAAGGGGACGACTGGCATCAGTTCCCAGCCGCTGCAGGATGACAGCGGGCTCGGCCACGAGGCAGACGAGGAGCGCGCCTGTCCTGAGGTTCCGGACATTCTCGGGATCGAGCACGGCGCCGCCGCCTGTAGCAACTACACAGCTCCCGCGATTCGCCACGCTCGCAATCAACTCTCGTTCTCTCCGCCTGAAGCCCGACTCCCCCTCCGAGGCAAAGATCTCCGGAATCGCCATGCTCGCCGCCGCTTCTATGGCGTCGTCCAGGTCTACGAAGGGCAGCGCAAGCCGTTCGGCCAGACGACGACCTACGACGGTTTTCCCTGTCCCCATGAACCCGGTAAGCACAATCTTCATATCAGCGTTCGCAAACCGACGTGAGATATCCCTGATAATTGCGTGTCATCTCCTCCAGGCTGTCGCCGCCGAACTTTTCCGTAAATGCCCGGGCAATCTCAAACGCTACCACGGCCTCCCCAATCACCCCGGCGGCGGGAACAGCGCAAATATCCGATCGCTCAATACTCGCCTTAAATGGCTCTTTTGTTCGGAGGTCCACTGAAGCCATCGGGGCGTACTGCGTGGCGATCGGCTTCATTGCGCCACGCACGAGAATCGGCTCGCCGTTCGACATCCCCCCCTCCAGCCCACCGGCCCGGTTGGTCCTCCGCATGAAGCGACCATCCTCGTAGAAGATCTCATCATGGGCCTCGGATCCGAATCGCCGGGCGCCCTCAAACCCCAGACCGATCTCCACGCCTTTGATCGCCTGGATGCTCATGACAGCCTGGGCAAGCCGGCCGTCGAGTTTACGGTCCCAGTGGACATAACTGCCGAGCCCAACCGGCGGATTGAGCGCCACCACCTCGAACACGCCTCCGAGGCTCGTGCCCTTGCTCCTTGCCTCGTCGATCTTCCGCATCATCGCCTCACCCGCATGGGGATCGGCGCAACGCACTGGGGAGGCCTCGGCGCGCTCTCGGATCTCCGCAAACGAGAGGTCATCCGTTTTGGCCACGATGGGACCGATCTCAACGACATGGCTGAACACCTCAACGCCAAACTGCAGCAGCAACCGCTTGCAGACGGCTCCGACAGCCACACGGGCGGTCGTCTCTCTGGCGCTGGCCCGCTCCAGCACATTGCGGATATCCTGCTGCCCGTATTTGAGAGCTCCAGCCAAATCCGCGTGTCCCGGTCTTGGACGAGTGACGGGCCCTTTTGGATCAGCCTCCCTTCCCGTGGGCGTTGGGTCCATCGTGAGCTTCCAGTTTTCCCAATCGCGGTTCGCAATCAGGATCGCGATCGGTCCACCCATGGTCAGACCGTGACGAACACCGCCCGCGATATTGGCCTCGTCCTTCTCGATCCGCATCCTGCCCCCGCGTCCGTATCCCTGCTGCCTTCTCGCGAGGTCGAGAGCGATCTCCTCGGCGGCAACCGGAAGATTGGCCGGGATACCCTCCAGGATCGCAGTCAGCATCGGGCCGTGAGACTCGCCCGCGGTCAGATAGCGCAACATGTCATCACTCTGTCACCGGTTCCTTCGGCAGCTTAAGGGACTCGATCCGTGAGCGCTGCAGCAGATACTCGACGCAATTCTGCGCGAAGCGATCCCGGTCTTTCCATATATCCTTATCCAGGGATAGAGCCATATCCATGGCAATCGCTAGGATTGTGCCTTGACCCAGGCTCTTCTCTGCAATAAGCGGCATCGGCCGCCGTCCGCCCCCTCCAACTTCCCCCCCGCCGGGGTCCCTCCCACCAGTAAAAGCGGCCTTGGATCCCTTGCGATACTGGGCTATTTCCACCGCACCGCTGTTCAGCTCAAGCTCATTGAAGTATCCCATGGGTGGAAGCGCAACCCCTTGGAGAATCGGGTGCCTGGGCTGAAGAAGAAGAGTCGGGCCATATGGGTTGTAACCGAAGTCATCCCGCGACGGCTTCAGCGGCAAAAGGTCCGCTAACGCCGTGCCGGCATACCCTCCACTCCCGTAAGACTGTTTGCCGCCGCTC
>JANGEZ010000259.1:0-5285 GCA_031838355.1 Candidatus Methylomirabilis sp. bin48
GGCGATTCGTCATCCTGTGCACCACGCCCACAGTGGTGACGACATTGGCGCCGCTCAACTGGGGGGAGGCGACCACATCGTACTCCTGAAGGCGCAGATCGAGTTCGTCCGGAAGGATGGACGCCAGGTACACGTTCAGCAACCGCCCTTGGAACAAAGTCTTAATATCCGCGATAGGGCCGATCGTGTCTTCTCCGGTCCCGCTCAACAGGATCACAGGTCTGGGTGTGCCATCCCGGCAGGCATCGCCATAGCGATTGTCCAATAGCCTGGCGTAAGCTCCGGCGTCGCCGTTTGGCAAAGGAATCATCTCGTAGCCGTAGCCCAGCCGCTCGGCTACGCCGAGGCGGGCGTTTAACTCGCCGGTGTAGGCGCTCTCCACGATCCAGACCAGCGGCGCGTCAACGCCCATGCTTATGCCCCCACGTCTTGAGCGATGGCCATCGCCGCCACCGCGCCGTCGGCGATGGCGGTGACCACGGAGGGATGGTCGGGGTTGGCGACATCGCCGACGGCGTACACGAAAGGGAGCGACGTGCGCTTCCAGGCATCGACCTGCACATAGCCGTCGCCATTCTTTTCCAGCCCGGCCAAGGGGCCGAGCCCGACGAGGAATTCCGTGTTCGGCGCGAAGCCAGTGCGGGCGAAAATCCGGTCAACCTCGATGTGTTCAGTTTTGGAATCACTTCGGGCCAATGCAATGGCGATGCCGGCGGATCCTTGATGAAAGCCGGTGATGAGTGCGCCGCCGTGTTCCTGGATGCGCCCCTGCTGGATGAGCGCTTCTACCTCTTCACGCACCATGGGCTGCGCCGTGGGCCGCGAGCGGATTATCAGATGGGTGAGGGCAGTTCTGGGGGCCAGATCTTTGGCGGTGAAATGAGCGTTGTCGCCGCCGCCTATCACAGCCACCCGCTTTCCATCAAGGGATTCCATGGGTTCGAGATGGTCCAGAGGGAAAAACGACAAGAGGCCGGATTCATACAGCGGCAGGGCCCCAGGGATTGGGTAGAGGATGTCCGAGGAGTTGACCCGCAATCCCGTGGCGATAACGAGTGCCTGCGCAAGCAGCGTCGTCGTGCGGTTTTCGCCTTCCTGTACAACCAGGCTGAAACCGGAAGCTTCCACCATAACGGATACGGGCCGGGCACCAAGGCGGACTTCGATGGCTTCATCGAAAACATGCCTGCCGTACAGCTCGGCGAGCGCGGGCCCCGTCCGTCCCGGGATGCCTAATATCCAACGGTTTATCCGGTGAATCCTTAATAATTGCCCGCCCAGCGCCGTGCCTGACTCGATGAGGACAGGCAAATAACCCAGATGCTTCACCCACAGCGCGCAGGACATGCCCGCCGCTCCTCCGCCCAGTATGGCGATATTTCGAGAGGAACGAAGGACGCTATGCACGTACCGCCCCCCCGCCCCCCGATTCTCGGCCACCGGTCGGCGTGCCATTTTAGCGAAGAAGAGCGTCAGGCCAGCGACGAAGAGTATTCCTCGTAGCTCCCTTTGAAATCCACAATCTTGCCGTGCTCGAAGTGCCATATCCGAGTGCCCACTTCTTCGAGTAGGTCCTGGTCGTGCGTGACCAGCAGCACGGTGCCCTCGAACTTCTGAAGCGCCACGTTCAGCGCGTTGATGGATTCCAGGTCGAGATGGTTGGTGGGCTCGTCCAGGACGAGCACGTTCGGTTTCAGCAGCATGATGCGGCAGAACAGCAGTCTGGCGGTCTCGCCGCCCGAAAGCGCTTCGGTCGGTTTGTGGCCTTCTTCGCCGCTGAACAGCATCTGTCCCAGCAGTCCGTGAATGTCCTGCCGTGACGCATCCGGATCGAATTGATGCAGCCAGTCCGCCGCCGTGAGCCCCTTCTCGATCTGTCCGGTGTGGTCCTGTGGAAAGTAGCCGATTGACGCTTCGTGCCCCCACGTCACCTTGCCGCTGTCCACATCGGAAGGGGAGGCCGGCAAGCTGGGCGAATCGGCCAGAAGCGCCTTCAGCAAGGTAGTTTTGCCGGCCCCGTTGCGGCCGACAAGCACGATCTTCTCACCCCGATTGACGATGGCGCTGAAGCCGGAAATGACAGGATTGTTCTTGAAGCCCTTCGACAGTTGCTCGAACTCCAACGCAACTTTTCCAGACGGCCGTTTCATCGAGAACTTGATGTACGGACGCTGAATGTTCGAGCGGGCCAAATCGGTAAGCCGCAGCCGTTCGACCTCCTTGCGCCGCGATGTGACCTGACTCGCGCGCGTGCCCGCCCCGAAACGCCGGATGAATTCCTGCAACTGCGCGATCTTCTTTCCCCGTTGCGCGTTCTCAGACTCGATCTTCGACCGAATCTGAGTCTTGGCGACCACCATGTCGTCGTAGCCGCCGGTGTAGGTGATGATGGTCTGATAGTCGATGTCGGCGATATGCGTGCAGACGTTGTTCAGGAAATGACGGTCGTGCGAGATGACGATGAGCGTACCGTCGTACCGGCCAAGGAGTTCCTCCAGCCAGTGAATAGAATCCAGGTCCAGGTGGTTCGTCGGCTCGTCGAGCAGCAACGCTTCAGGGTGGCCGAACAAGGCCTGCGCCAGTAGCACGCGTACCTTCTGCCCGCCCTGTAATTCCGCCATCTTCCAGTCGTGGCTTTCGTAGGGAATGTCGAGCCCCTGCAACAGCACGGCCGCGTCGCTATCCGCCGAGTAGCCGTCTTCGTCGCCGACAATGCCCTCGAGCTCGCCGAGACGCATGCCGGCCTCGTGGGTCATCTCTGGCTGCGCGTAGAGCTCGTCTCGTTCCTGAAGGGCCGCCCACAGGCGTTTGTTGCCCATGATGACGGTGTCGATCACGCGGAACCGGTCGAAAGCGTATTGGTCCTGGCTGAGCACGCCGAGCTTACGCGGCCTGGACACAGTGCCACGTTGCGGATCGATCTCGCCGGTGAGCAGTTTCATGAACGTCGACTTACCGGCACCGTTCGGGCCGGTCAGGCCGTAGCGCCGCCCTGCAGAAAACGTCGTTGTGACGTCTTCGAACAGGACTTTCGAGCCAAACCGCATGCACACGCCGTCAACTGAAACCATAGTGGCCCATTATAGCAGGAAGTACGAAGAATTACAGACTATACAACGTCACCAGAAAAATCATGAGTCCGTCATAGGGGTCCGCTTGTGATGCGCTGATCGAGCTCCTCCCAGCGAGCGTAGGCGTCGTGAAGCTCGTTTTTCAGAGCTTCGAGACGCGCGAGCGCTTGCATGATGGAATCGGCCGGCTGACGGTAAAAGTGTGGGTCGGCGATCGAGGCGGACAACTGCGCTTGTTCACGTTCCAGGGCTTCGATCTGCGCCGGCAGTTGTTCGAGTTCCTTTTGCTCGCGATATGTCGGTTTCTTCCGGGTCGCCATCGTGACGAGCGGTTCCGCAGGGCGTGCCGCCCTCTCCGGCTGCGCCTTAGCCGCTATCGCCCGGGTGCCGCGCTGTCGCAGCCAGTCCTCGTATCCACCGACGTACTCCTGCACGTGTCCGCCGCCTTCGAAGACGAGCGTGCTCGTGACGACGTGATCGATGAACGCGCGATCGTGGCTGACGAGCAGCAGCGTTCCAGGCCACTCGATGAGATGCGATTCGAGCAATTCCAGCGTCTCGATGTCGAGATCGTTGGTGGGCTCATCGAGGACGAGGACGTTGGCGGGTTGCGTGAACAGGCGTGCCAGCAGCAAGCGATTTCGCTCGCCGCCCGACAGCGCCTTTACCTTGGCGTACGCTCGCTCAGGTGGAAACAGAAAGTCGCGGAGATATCCGTGGACGTGCTGCGTGCGGCCGTTTACCGTAACCGTGTCGTTTCCATCTCCTACCGTGTCAACCACCGTGCGCTTGGGATCGAGCTGCTCGCGCTGCTGGTCGTAATATGCCACCTGGACGTTGGTGCCCCGCTCAACTTCGCCCGTGTCGGGCGTAAGTTCGCCGATCAACATTCGAAGCAGGGTCGTCTTGCCCGATCCGTTCGGGCCGATCAACCCCACACGATCGCCGCGCATCACGCGTAACGACAAATCGCGGACGACGGCCTTTTCGCCGAACGATTTCGAGATGCCGGTGGCCTCGAACACAAGCTGGCCAGAGCGCTCACCGATCTCTCCCTGCAGGCGCACATTGCCGACCTGCGTGCGCCGGGCGGCCCGCTCTTTTCGCATGGCCTTCAGCGCACGAACCCGGCCTTCATTCCGCGTCCTACGCGCCTTGACGCCCTGGCGAAGCCACACCTCTTCCTCTGCGAGCCGCTTGTCGAACTTGTCGTTCTGCACAGCCTCATTCGCGAGCCATTCTTCCTTCTTGCGCAGAAAGGTCTCGTAGTCGCCCGGCCACGACGTCAGTTTGCCGCGGTCCATCTCGACAATCCGCGTTGCCAGATTCTGGAGAAACACCCGGTCGTGGGTGACAAACACCACCGCACCTGCGTACGTCTTGAGAAATTCTTCGAGCCAGCTCATGGCTTCGATGTCGAGATGGTTGGTGGGCTCGTCGAGCAGGAGGAGGTGCGGCTGAGCCACCAGCGCCCGTGCCAGCAGCACGCGCCGCCGCCAGCCTCCCGACAGGGTGTCGACAATGGCCTCGGCCGGGAGGTCCAGACGCTCGAGGACGATTTCCACGCGCTGTTCGAGGCGCCACCCGTCCCGCTCTTCGAGTTCGTGCTGCAGCGTGCCCAGCTTTTCGAGCGAGATGTCGGTGCCTCGTTCGGCCACCTCCACCGCCGCGTGATGATAGGCGGCCACCAACTCGCCGAGATTGCCGAGCCCTTCCGCGACGACGTCGAACACAGGGCGGTTAGACGACAGGGGAACATCCTGCACGAGCCGTGCGACCCCAATGTCAGGCTGTCGCCACACCGAGCCGCTGTCAGGGACCTGATCTCCACTGAGGATCTGGAGCAATGTGGATTTGCCGGTGCCGTTTCGGCCGATCACACACACACGTTCGCCGGCTTCGACCTGCAGGCTTGCGTCGTCGAGCAGCGGGACGTGTCCGTACGCGATGGAGACGTGATCGAGTGACACGAGAGCCATTGGCGACCTTAGTCTTGCAGCTTGAGAGATTGAATCCACTGGGGGTTCATTCCCAGAGGCTTGCCGCGAGTTCGTCATACCGGCGGAAGCCGGTATCCAGAGGGCCCGACTGGATTCCCCCGTATCAAGTACGGGGCAGGCGTGTCAAGCACGGAATGACGGGCCAGAACAGAAGACGATACCCCGCAGATTGCTGCGGGGTAGTTCATTGATGGAAGACCTATTGCGTGTGTGA
>JANGEZ010000260.1:0-4148 GCA_031838355.1 Candidatus Methylomirabilis sp. bin48
GGGCTGAAGCATAAGGGCCACCTGGGAGTCGGGGCGGATGCCGATATTACGATCTATTCCAAGGATAGCGATAAGGAACAGATGTTCGAGCATCCCGTCTATGTCATCAAGTCCGGCGAGACGGTCCTTCGAGATGGTGAGATCGTTCACAGCCCGAATGGGAAGACCTTGTTTGTTGTCCCGCCTGACGTCGGCGAGATGGACCCAACCTTTAAGACCGAGTTCGAAAACTACTACACGATTCGGTATCAGAATTTCCCAATCGATATCGAGGATATCCCCAATCGGGAGGCGATTCCTGTGGGAGATCCTCGATGATACTGTTGTCGATCTGACGGAGAAGCGATGGAGATCAATGGCGTTTACATCGATGAGACATACGCAGAGGCATTCGGCGCTTATGCCGGTCGAGTGCTGATTACCGCGTGCAGCAAGACGTGGGCCCAGGAGGCGGCTCGGAGTATGGCGGGCTTCGGGACCTCGGTAATCGGCTGTGGTTGCGAGGTTGCCATTGAGGCGATCGAGCCGGCGGACACGCCGGATGACCGCCCCGGCGTGAGTGTGTTGCTGTTTGCCATGTCAAAAAAGGCAGTTCAGGAGCAGCTCATCAACCGGATCGGTCAGTGTGTGATGACAGCTCCTACCTCGGCCTGTTACAACGCCCTGGAGGCGGAAGATCGCCTGTCGATAGGAGGCAAACTCAAGTTTTTTGGAGACGGATTTCAGATCAGTAAGCGGCTTGACCAACGGATAACCGGAAATGGGAGCGGTCCACGGCGCTTCTGGCGGATTCCTGTGATGGACGGTGAGTTCATTGTCGAAGACCGTTTCGGGGTGAAAAAGGGGGTGGCCGGCGGCAACTTCTTACTGCTGGGGCGTGAACTGCCTGGGACCCTGCAGGCTGCGGAGCGGGCGATCGAGGCGATGCGAAAGGTACCGGATGTCATCATGCCGTTTCCGGGCGGCGTCGTGAGGTCCGGCAGTAAGGTCGGCTCGCGCTATAAGTTCCTGAATGCCTCAAGCAACACAGCCTTCTGTCCATCACTAAGGCGAGCGGTCAAGAGCGAACTACCGGAAGGGGTAGGGGCGGTCCTCGAGATCGTCATCGATGGCCTGACGCCGGAGGCGGTAGGGGAGGCAATGCGAGTTGGCATCCGGGCCGCGTGCGGTCCAGGCGTCGTACAGATCACCGCTGGTAACTACGGCGGGAAGTTGGGGAAACATCACTTTCACCTCCATCAACTGTTGGCTGAGGGCTGATATACATTTGCGTCGTTGGTCGCGACAATGGACGTCATTCCCGCGAAGCCTGTCCCGGTACGTTGTAAGCCGGGAGCGGGAATCCAGAAAGGCACTGGATTCCCCCGTATCAAGTACGGGGCAGGCTTATCAAGCCCGGAATGACAAACTGCTCGTGAAAAGAGGATAGCATGCCACCAGTCGTGCTTTGCATGAAAGAGGCCCCAACGAGTATTCCGCTTGAGGCTGAGTCGATCTCGCCCGATCTGTTCGTGCAGCGCAGCCAGGCGGAGATTGAGGCCATGCCCGTCGCGTTGGGGAATGAAACCCTTCGTCTTGGCGACTTTTTCAAGGTGGAGGGGGAGCGGTCGGATGAGATTGTTCTAGAGGGCTGCACGGGACGAGTCAAGTGGATCGGCTCAGGGATGACGTGCGGTCGAATTGTGATCCGCGGCGACGTCGGGATGCACGCCGGATCGTATATGCGAGGTGGCGAGATCCTTGTTGAAGGGAATGCGGACGACTTCCTCGGTGTCGAAATGGAAGGCGGGCTGATCCGGGTCAATGGTAGTGCAGGGCATCGTGCCGGGGCCGCCTATCGGGGGAGCAAGTACGGTATGCAGGGCGGGACTATCCTGGTCGGCGGAAACGTCGGGCACGAAGTGGGCGCCTATATGCGACGAGGTCTCATTGTCATCAAGGGGAACGCCGAGGACTTTCTGGGGGCCATGATGGCGACTGGGACGATCTGCCTCTTTGGCCAGGCAGGCATCAGAACAGGAGGCGGAATGCAGAAGGGGACGATCATCTGCATGCGTCCTGTTGACCTCCTGCCGACTTTCGCTTATGACTGCACCTATGCACCGGTCTTTCTCCGGATTCTGTTTAAGGAACTGAAGCAGCTAGGGGTGGAGTGCCCTGCTCAGGCGGATGGCCTCGTTCGGCGCTATCATGGGGACCTGGCTGATGTCGGCAAGGGCGAAATCCTGATCGCCGCATAAGGGGGACGCTGCCTTGTCGCTCAGTCTGAATATCCGGGCAGGTGAGATTCTCGACCGAATGGTGGAGCAGGCTCCGGCGCTCGGGATCTCGGTCTCGACACTTACGAATGGCGCCAGGCTTATCGATTTCGGGGTGAAGGCACCAGGGGGCCTGCTCGCAGGGAAGGGGCTGTCGGAGATCTGCCTTGGTGGACTGGGGGAGGTGGCGTTCCTTCCACTGAGCTACGGCGACTTCTCACTTCCCGGCGTCAGCGTAGCGATTGACGGCCCGGTGTTACCCTGCCTTGGCTCGCAGTATGCCGGCTGGAAGATCCAGCGTGGGAAGTTCTTTGCGATGGGCTCCGGTCCGGCCAGAGCGTTGGCAAGGACCGAGGAGCTGTTCGAGACGATTCGCATCCAGGATACGGCCGACTCGGCGGTCCTCGTTCTGGAGAGCGGCCGCCTGCCCACCGAGGAGGTGGCCGACTACGTGGCGGAGAAGTGCGGCGTCAAGCCGGATCGGGTCTCCTTGGCGGTCGCTGCCACGCGAAGCCTGGCCGGGGCGGTGCAGATTGCTGCGCGCTCCGTGGAGACCGCCATGCACAAGCTTCAGGAGTTGGAATTCGACGTAACCAAGGTGCTGAGCGGCTTCGGGGTCTGCCCCATCGCGACACCTGCTGCCGATGATATGACCGCGATCGGGCGGACCAACGACTGCGTCCTGTACGGTAGCGAGGTGTTCCTGACGATCTCGGCAACTGATGCCGAGATCGAGACCCTGATCGACAAAATCCCCTCCTCCTCGTCGCGAGACTACGGACAGTTGTTCGGTGAGCTCTTCAAGCGGTATGATGGGGACTTCTACAAGATCGATCCGTTCCTCTTCAGCCCGGCCAAGATTACTATCACTAACGCCGCCAGCGGCCGAACCTATAGGGCCGGGCGCTTCAATGCCGAGCTGCTCCGGGCCTCCCTCCTCAGCTAATCAAAAAAGCGCTGTCATGCGTTCCGCGTTCATTGCGTGCAGCGTCCCGCGATAATAGACGCAACGAACGCCGCACGCAACGAACGCAATATACAAGACGCGATGAAGATCGGGATCCTGGCCGACAGAAGAGGGTGGCACGTTGAGGCCCTCGCGGAAGCGCTGGCGCGACGCGGATGTCAATCTGACTTTCTGTCGATTACACGGCTGGTGGCCCGCGCCCCAGGTACTCCACTTGTCACGATCAATGGCCTACCCCTCGAATCCTACGATGCGCTGCTGATCCGGACGATCCCGGAAGGGTCACTGGAGCAGATTATCTTCAGGATGAATGCGCTGCACCGGTTGGAGGCGGCGGGGGTCAGAATCGTGAATCGACCAAGCCCGCTGGAGCGGACCGTCGATAAGTATTATACGTCGAGCCTTCTCGCATCGAGCGGTCTGCCGACTCCGAGGACAGTAGTCGCTGAGGGATTCGACGAGGCGATGGAGGCCTTCCGTGAATTCGGTGACGTGGTGGTGAAGCCGCTCTTTGGCGCCGGTGGGCGAGGGATAGCGCGGATCAGCGACGCCGATGTCGCCTACCGAACCTTCCGTGTCCTTGCCATGACCCGGAGCATCTTCTACATTCAGGAATTTGTCCCGCATGGCGATTACGATCTCAGGGGCCTGGTGGTAGGGGATCGGGTGGTCGCGGCCATGCGCCGGCGGTCGGAGGGCTGGCGGCATAATGTCTCTCAGGGTGCGCAGCCGGAGTCTTACGCTATGGATGAAGAGGCGGCCGGCCTCTGTGTTGAGGCCAGTCGGCTACTTGAGACCGATTATGCCGGGATCGATCTGCTGAGGACTGATCAAGGGTATACGGTGGTCGAGGTCAACAGCATCCCAGGCTGGTCCGGCCTGCAGCGAACCACGGAGATCGACATCGCTCAGGAGATCGCAGA
>JANGEZ010000261.1:0-2082 GCA_031838355.1 Candidatus Methylomirabilis sp. bin48
CCTGAATGCGGCAGCTCACGCCTGTGCATACCCGAACCAGGCGGGATCCCGGTTTGACAAGGCGAAACTCCGGGTAGTGGCCGGCAACGCCGTACACCTCGCTTTGGGGAACCCGGAGGTGTAGGGCCACCGCCGCGAGGCTCTCCGGACTCAACCAGCCCTCGGCTTCTTGCGCCGCTTGCAATGCCGGCAGGAGCCATGTCCGCTCCCGTGGGAACTGCGCAATCAGGGTGCGAATGAGATCATGGTCTTCCTGTGGCACGGCTTCTCTCCCGTTGATCGAACTCCAATGCCAGAGGCGATGGGCTGGAATTGATCTGTTTCGTCGTATCGTCCATCTGGTCTACCTGGTCTGTTTCGTCTGGGCCAGAAAGACCAAACAGACCCACCAAAGAGATAGACCTAGTGCGGTACCCGGACAGTCGCATGAAGACCGCCTCCATGTCAAGGGTCATAGCGCTGTATTGTGAGGCTTGCAGTGAGGCTGGACGAAGTCTGCCTGGATGGCAGTATTTTGTTGCGGTTTCGCTCTGAAGGTGCTAGATCAACTGTAGCGGGCTGAGGCTGTGTAGCTGTGCGGCCTGTTTAGGCGAGGGCGTGATGCCTAACGTCTCATTGTAAGGAGGGTTAGAATGGTGGTGTCTGCGTTCGTCTTCCTTGAGTGTACAGCAGGTCGGTCCAAAGACGTGGCCAAGCAGGTATCCAGTATTCCCGGAGTGAAGCTCTCTCATGCCGTGACCGGTCCACACGATGTCATCGCCTTTGTGGAGGGACCCGATATCAACGCTTTGGGGCTCACGATCATCTCAAAGATCCAGGCGGTGTCCGGGGTACTTCATACCACTACAAACGTCGTCATAGAGTAACACCTTCTCTTAATCCCCCTTGATCCTCTCCGTCTTGCCCCTATGCTTATACGCCAAATTAGGGCATCGGTGGCTGAACGTCAGAAAATACTTGACAAGTTCAGTATTCGCCATCTAGAGTTACATCCAGTGATATCGTAGACAGATCGTGGTGGACCATTCAATCAACAACTGCCAATGACGGCAGCAGCGGGCATTGGAGCCCACGGAGTCGATCGATGACGGTAGAGCGGCGCGCGCAGAAGCAGGAAAGACGGCCAACGATCATGACCCTGGAGGAGGTGGCTCGCTTCCTCCGACTCAACAAATCGACAATCTACCGGATGGCGCGGGAAGGGACGCTTCCGGCTTGGAAGTTAGGGAACGTCTGGCGATTCAAGAAAGAGGCCATCGAAGAATGGATCGTCAATAGCCAGCAAGACCACGAGAAAAAGCTTCACGGTAAATCCTAAGTTGCTGCGTGGGGCGGGAACAGCCTGCACCTGCCCATTTACATCGTAGTCAGGCAGACGCGGAAGGATCCCTGCTGTTCCCGACCCATTGACGGGGCCGGGCTCTGGTGCCAAGCCCCCACGCTCCCTTCACCACGTTCCTCTCGACCGCCTTGCCCATTCGATCAGTCATCCCTACGACGTTACCAAACAGCGCGCGTAGGCGCTGAGCCTTCAGCCCGTGCAGACCGGTTGAGATGTCGATACCGATGCCATGGTATCCGTGGCACCCAAGAACAGCGATAGAAAGTTGTCATTGCGAACGAAGTGAAGCAATCTCGTTTTATTGCGCTGAGATTGCCACGCATCCTAGGGGTGCTCGCAACGACGGAAAGAATCGAGTAGTTGCGCAGTCTATCGCTGTTCTTGCCAGCAGTGCCGCTTGTCATCACGCAAGAAATCAATTAGCATGCCTTCACAGAAAAGGTTGCAGCATGCCGGGGAGATCCGAAAGGCGAGGGAGAGACAGCGCATCGGAGCTGGAAGAGCTCAGGCGGCGTTGCGAGGAGTGCAGCGTCTCTATCGAGTTGATGCGAGCCTATCACGAGGATCTGCTGGGAAGCCTGCAAGACGGCATTATCATTGTCGAGCCGGACGGACGTATCCGCTCAATCAATCAAGCAGCGGAGGAGTTGACTGGAGTATCGGCCCAGATGTTTCACGGCAGGCCCTTCGAGCAGATATTTCCGACTGATCGCTCGCTGCAGGAGTTGGTACGAAAGACC
>JANGEZ010000262.1:0-5043 GCA_031838355.1 Candidatus Methylomirabilis sp. bin48
CAACGAGACTTCCTCCCAAGACGATGATCCCTATTCCTCGTCGATTGATCATCTCCGTTCCTTTTCCCCTTCCGGGGTGAAAATTCGCTATCGATCAGCATTGAGAACCACCGTTCACCCGCCTTTTCTGCCCCCACTGATCACCCGTGTCCCGCACGCGCAGCGGGATCGGCTCCAGCCCGGATCACGCCCGATGGAGTCGTTGGCTCATTTACCACCCCTGAGAAAGAGGACCCACATCGCGTCCACCATGGCGTGGACCGTTGCAGATGCCATGATAGAGTTCGTCTTCCAAAATACAAACCCATATCCTAAACCGGCAATAGTGGCTACCCCGGCATAAGGCCAGTTCGGGATATCAAACCCCAATGCCCTTTTATTCACATGTGCCAGTCCAAACACTGCAGACGCAATAACGAGCGCCCCAATCGGATGAAGACGATGCCGGAGAAGATTCTGGATTGCGCCACGAAACAGGATTTCTTCGACCACTCCGATGCTGACAAAGATCATCGGAACAGCTACTAATACCGCAACTGGAATGGCTATGGCCAGAGGTAAGCCAAGAGGATTGGGTCTCACCACCTTGGCGATCCCCCATGTGGTCAGCCCGGTAGAGAGCGTAACCAACAGCAGCGTGACGCTGAGAACTCCGAAGGTTACTACCGTCGGGAGCAGATCGGACTTTTTAAAAGATAGATCGCACTTCAGGTCAAATCTTCTCCACCCCGACAGGGTAATGAGTGTATAAATTACAGCCGCGTACACGCCTAACGGCAGAGCAGTGGGCCGGGTGCTGCCGATTTGTACGTGAAGCCAATTCGTGTCCACAATCTTCAACTCAATCAGCAACCAGATCCACAGCGCTACGGCAAAATTAATCGCCAGATCTCTTCCGGTGAATGTATCGTCAGATTTTGGTCCGGTCAGGTAGAGCAGCAATGTCGGCAATCCAAAATATACCGCCAGCCGTGCGAATTGATTGAAGCCCCACTGATCGACCGCTACACTCATCAAGCTGTAATACGCAAGCATGAGAAACGGGAGCCACCAGATGCGAAGAGGCCTTTCCGCAAGCCAAGCGCCTACGCCTCCTCGAGTTAATTTTTTCATCATCGCGATGAGCGTCACTGCCAGCATGACGATGCCGATGATGACCACCACGATCCCCATTCAGGAACCTCCCATAGTATCGGCGCTCTCTTCTACTACTACGCGCCTTTATAACAGCCTCGCCGAAGCTATTTCAAGCGAATTCTATTTACTTGGCGAGGTCTCTTCACTACAATTTATAGGATGCAACATTCGCACCGCGCACCGCGCACTTCGCCTACCCCTCGCACTAACGGGACAACCGTTTTCACCGGGCAACTGCGCCCCTTCTCCCTGATCGATCGATACCTGTTGAGAGAGATGGCAGCCTCCTTCGCGCTCGGACTCGTGACCTTTACCTTCGTACTGCTGATGGACCAGATGATGCGCTTAATGGATCTGATCATCAATAAGGGGGCTCCCGTTTGGGTCGTCCTTCGTCTCATCTTCTACGTCCTCCCCTTTTCTCTCACGGTGACGATTCCGATGTCTGTGTTGTTAGCTGTCCTGGCCACGTATGGCCGCGTCTCGTCCGAGGGGGAGGCGATCGTACTCAAAACAAGCGGCCTCAGTTTGTACCGCCTTATGGCGCCGGGGATTCTATTCGGCGTCGCCGCTACGCTCGCCACCCTTTGGGTTAGCACCCTGGTCCAGCCCGACAGTACAAGGGCCTTCAAGACGTTGACTCATCAACTCTACCAAACGAAGGCGCTCACGTCACTTGAGGAGGGGGTATTCAATACCGAGTACCAGGGGCTTGCGATCTACGTGGATCGCTTGAAAAAACAGGACGGGACGCTTCAAGGCATCCTGGTCATCGATCGCAGGAGCCAGACCGACCAGCATCTAGTTATTGCTCAGGAAGGCAAACTGCTCACCAGGAATGGTGAGGCAGAGACACCGATCGGGCTCCAGGTATCGAAGGGAAATCTCCATATCAGCTCCCGCGACGATCCAGGCCGGTATCGAAATCTCGATTTCGATACCTATGATCTTCAGGTCTCGGCTGGCGACACCCTCGCTGAGGCGGCGGGGCGAGCAAAGCAAGGCAAGGAGATGAATCTCGGGGAGCTGCGAGCACAGATTGCACGGCTCAACAAGGACGGAGGCAAGGCTTGGCCGCTACAGGTAGAGCTGCATAAGAAATTCGCTCTCCCGATTGCCTGCCTCATCCTAAGCGCGATAGGCGCCCCGCTCGCGCTTCGCATCAAGAAGGCAAGTCGCGGCGTCAGCCTTGCCCTCAGCGTGGCCGTTGCCGTGTTCTACTATATCCTGCTGGCGACCGGCGAGAGCCTCGGAGCCAGCGGGCGAATCGACCCCGCCCTCGGCGTATGGTTCCCGAACCTCACCCTGGGCATCATCGCAATCAGCTTGGTTCTTGCGGAGGGCCGCGAGGCCTTTTTACCAGCCAGGCTTCTAACGGCCATTAGAACTCTGATGGTATTCCTTTCGCGGGCCATCTCACAGCAGAAGACCGCGAAACCGGATAGGTATCTAACGTAGGGGCAGGGCTTGCCATGCCCAGAAGGGCGCAGCAAGCAGCGCCCCTACATTGCCGCTGAATACTGATTGTTTGACGCGTCTATGCGAATCCTGGATCGTTACCTTGTGGGAGAGTTTCTAAGGACGTTCGTCTTCTCGCTGGCGGTCTTCCTCGCGCTCTCCGTCATCGTTGACCTGTTCGACCGCCTATCCCGCTTCCTCGACGTTTCCGGCATGGTGGTCATCCAGTACTACGTCCATAGACTGCCATGGTTCGGATTCCAGGTCATGCCAGTGGCGGTGCTTCTCGCCGCCCTATTCAGCCTTGGGAGAATGGTTCGGCACAACGAATTGCTCGCCATGAAGATGGGTCATCTGAGTTCCTTACGTATCGTTGTTCCGCTCTTGGTCCTCGGTCTCGTGGTGAGCCTTGCGGCCCTGATCCTCGGTGAGTCGATGATCCCTCAAATGAACGAGCGCGCGCTGAACGCGTATCGGGTCAAGGTACAGAAGGTCTCCCCCTTTCAGCGGACCAGGGACAACGATATCTGGTACCGGGCCAAGGGTAACCGATTTTTGCACATCTCGCTGCTGGAGGTGGCATCGGGTCACATCCTGGGACTTACCATCTTTGAACTCTCACCGGATTTTAGGCTACTGAGAAGGGTCGATGCAAAGGAGGCCCGATGGCAAGGCGGGCGGTGGTGGCTTCGGAACGGCGAAATCTCCCGGACCAGGCCTGATGGGAGCTATCAAGTCACTCCTTTTACAAACCTCACGCTTGACCTCGAAGAAACGCCCATGGATCTCGCCCAGGTCGTGCGGGAGTCTGAGGAGATGAGCTCTGCGGAGCTTCGGGAGTATATCGAGAGGCTCGCCAAAAGTGGGGTGAACTCCGTGCGGTATCAGGTCGACCTGGCTGCAAAGGGCTCTACGGCATTCGTGAGCGTCGTGATGGCACTTATAGGAATCGCATTCGCCCTCCGTACCGGCAAGCGGGGCGTGATGGCCTGGACGGGTGCCTGTGTGGTGGTAGCCGTCTGTTACTCGATCCTCAGCTCCCTCAGCATTTCTCTAGGGCGAGGCGGCGTCCTGCCCCCGATGGTTGCAGCCTGGCTTCCCAACGCCCTCTTCACCGCTGCCGGTCTCGGCTCCGTACTCACAATCAAGAGCTAAAGAGAGTTCATGGTTCATTGTTCGTAGTTCATGGTGCAGGGTTGATTAGATCATTCTATCAGTCTGTTCTCTGAACTATGAACTCTGAACTGTGCACGTTGAACGCGCTATGTCCCCATGCTCCAGGAGTCGAGGTGCCGGCACTGCTCATCCGTGAGCGTGTCGATCCGGACCCCCATCGAAGCCAGCTTCAACGCCGCGATCTGAAGGTCGATCTCGGTCACGATGACATTCGCGCCCATCCCGCGCGCCCGCATGGCCACACCCCACATTTTGGGGCCAATATTGCCTTGACCACAAGTCCGTTGCTGCTTATACTGCCTCCGTCAGAAGCCATACCTTATCAAACAAATGAAATTCCCCTCACCGCGTTCCGCGCGGCCGGTGAGGGCGAAAATAGGGGCGCCTCGCACTCTTTATAAAAAGGAAATGAACATGCCGATGTTAACAGAAAAACACCTATCCTCTTCGCCTGATTTCAAAGTGGCGGATTTGTCCTTGGCCGATTTTGGTCGCAAAGAAATTGAAATTGCTGAAAAAGAAATGCCCGGCCTGATGGCGGTGCGTGAAAAGTACGGGAAATTAAAATCCCTCAAAGGCGGCCGGGTAACCGGTTCGCTGCATATGACCATTCAAACAGCCGTGTTGATCGAAACCCTGGTCGACCTGGGTGCGAATGTTCGCTGGGCCTCTTGCAATATCTTTTCAACCCAAGACCATGCAGCGGCAGCCATTGCCATGGCTGGAGTTCCCGTATTTGCCTGGAAAGGTGAAACCTTGGAAGAATATTGGGACTGTACCTTTAAAGCTCTAGTTCACCCTGGCAAAAACAGTGAGGTCCTGGGACCCCAGCTCATTGTAGATGATGGTGGCGATGCCACCTTGCTCATTCATTGGGGAGTCAAAGCCGAAAAAGATGCGTCTTTCCTGGATCGAAAACCGGAAAACGAAGAGGAAGGCTGTATTCTCAACTTGTTGAAAAAAACCTTGAAGTCCCATCCGGGTATGTGGACCCGAATAAGCAAAGACTGGAAAGGGGTTTCGGAGGAAACCACCACCGGCGTCCATCGTTTATATCAGATGATGGAAAGAGGGGAACTTTTGGTGCCGGCCATTAATGTGAACGACAGTGTCACCAAGAGCAAGTTCGATAATTTGTACGGATGCCGGGAATCATTGGCCGACTGTATCAAGCGCGCCACCGATGTGATGATCGCAGGTAAAGTGGTGGTCGTAGCCGGCTACGGAGATGTGGGCAAGGGGTGCGCGCACAGCATGCGCAGTTACGGGGCC
>JANGEZ010000263.1:0-2788 GCA_031838355.1 Candidatus Methylomirabilis sp. bin48
AGCTCAGGGTATCCCTCGTCGCCGAACCGTATCAGGCCGAGACCTCTCGTCTCGATTACTCGCAGCTCCCGATCAAGGGCATCCCGCCAGGGAAAGGAGACGACAGCTCGCGCGACCTGCTGACTGATACCGGGAACCTGCTCGAGCGCCCCGGCCTTCGCTGTGAGTACGGCCTCGGCTGACCCGAGCCCCTGCACCAAGCGGTGAAACGTCGCCGCGCCAACCTCGGGGATCAGGCCGAGCGCCAACCAGGCATTACGCTCTATAAGGCGCCCTTCAGTGTTTGCCATCATCTGAAACCCCTCGGCCAGATAGACACAGGGTAGAGAGGTTAAGATGGAGGGTTTAGGGTCTAGGGTGGAGGGTTTAGTGCAATCTCGGCTCTGCTTTGCCCTATACCCTGTACGCTATACCCTATACCCTGAGGAAAGGTGAGTTGCAGGCCAACGGCGGGGAGGCAGCCTCAGCCCCCTTCGCCCTTTGGCGTGTCGGTGGGGCCCCCATCGGAAATCCCAAGACTGGACGCCCTGCCGCCGAGGGCGGCAAAACCGTACTCCAGCAGCGCTGCGGCCTCGGTCCACCGACGGGAATCGTTGAGGAGAACAGTGATCAGTCGATGGTCACCACGCGTAGCCGACGCTACAAGACAGCGACCAGCCTGTTCGGTATAGCCTGTCTTAACGCCATCCGCGCCGGCAAACTGATCGAGAAGCTGATTATGAGTTCGAATCACCTTCCGCTTTACTACCTTTCCGTTCCGCCCAGTCAGGATAGAGAGCTGAGCCTCCCGGGTCTGCACCATACGGGCGAATGTCGGATTACGCAACGCCTGGCGGGTGAGGATCGCCAAGTCATAGGCAGTCGAGTAGTGATCCGGGTTGTCAAGTCCGTGGGGATTCGTGAAATGTGTGCCCTCCATCCCGAGAGAGTCCGCCTTCGCATTCATCCGGGCGACAAACCGCTCTTCGCTCCCGCCGACATGTTCGGCCGCCGCCAACGCGGCATCGTTCGCAGATTTGATCAGGATCGCCCACAGCAGATCCCTGAGTGTGACCTGCTGGCCGCGTCTCAGCCCCAGCCCAGTCCCCGTGACAGCGGCCGCCCGCTCAGTGATGACCACCTTCTCGCCTAGCCGCCCCTCCTCCAGGATGAGGAGCGCCGTCATGATCTTTGTTGTGCTGGCCGGGGAACGCCGCTCCATGTGATGTCTGGCAAACAGAATCGCGCCCGTATCGGCGTCCATCAACAGCGCTGATGCTGCACTTAACTGCTCAGGATCGGCCAGAAACCAGCCGAGGTCAGAGGTGGCACCCCACCGACCTGTCTGCCGTATCGGCACAGACAGATCCGCTGGGAGACCTGTCTGCGTGTAACGTACGGGCAGGCTCGATACCGATGGTAGAGTAAGATCTTCTCGACTCCTCGCGGGGCGCGAAGACCTCGCCCAAGCCGGCACACTGGCGGCAAAGAGGATACTCAAGGCAACGAGAGCGACCCACTTCTTCCCTCTTTCCATGAGCTCCCCCTTATCTATTATCTACGACGTGCCGAACAGATCGGTCTCAACCAGTTGGCAGAGGGCGTGACCGAGCGTCGCGTGGACTTCCTGTATCCTGGGTGTTGATCGAGAGGGGACCACGAATGCATAATCTACCAGCCCGATGAGCTTTCCCCCATCCCCGCCGGTGAATGCGACGGTACAGAGCTGCATCTTGCCCGCCGTTTCGATCCCGCACACGACACTGGGGGACTGGCCGCCGGTACTGATCCCAATGGCGACATCGCCGGCAGAGCCCAGGGCTTCAATCTGGCGCGCAAAGACCTGAGCGTAGTCCCGATCATTGCTGATGCTGGTCAGAATAGAGCCATCGGTCGTCAGGGCGATGGCAGGCAGCGCCGGCCGATCGAGCAGGAAACGGTTCACGAGCTCACCTGCAATATGCTGGGCGTCGGCCGCGCTTCCGCCGTTGCCAAAGACCAAAATCTTCCTTCCGACCCGCAGAGCCCCAGCAATGGCTCCCGCCGCCCGGACCACCAAGTCCAGGTGGCCTTCCAGGAAGGCAAGCGTGAGATCAGCGCTCTCACGGAATATCGCCTCGGCAGTGTCCCGTTGCAAATGAGAGATTCCATGTTCCATGTTCCGAGTTCCAGGTCCCAGACTGAAAAGCCGTTCCAGGTCCCAGGTACCATTCCAACGTTCGCAGGTCTCTTGCTTGAAACGCGGAACCTGGCGCTTGGAGCTGGCAACTGAATCACACCAATCGCGCCTTTTTTTGAGGTATTACCTTATGGCGAGTTAGGTTGTCAAGGGAAAAGTCCAAACGGCGGGCAAAGCGACCCAGCAACAGGGCTCTGCGATTTCCGTTTATCCCTTGACCTTGGCGTTAACGGGGGCTTTCAGTTTGGCCCGCTCCCACGTGCGCCACTCATAAACAATAGGGGAGGCTACAAACCAGGAAGAGTAGGTGCCAACACAGACACCGGCGATCAGTGCAAGGGAGAAATCGTGGAGTACCTCCCCACCTAGTATGAAGAGGGCGAGCAAGACCAGGAGGACTGTGAGCGACGTTACAATAGTTCGGCCCAAGACCTCATTGATGCTCACGTTGATGACCTCTTCCAGCGATTCTTTCCGTCGGCCTCGAAGATTCTCACGGATCCGGTCGAAGACCACCACGGTATCTGTCAGCGAATAGCCGGCGAGGGTGAGCAACGCAGTGACAATGAGGAGGGTAATCTCCCCGTTTAACACATAAAAAAACCCCAGAACAACTAAAACATCATGCAG
>JANGEZ010000264.1:0-3983 GCA_031838355.1 Candidatus Methylomirabilis sp. bin48
CCGGCCGCGAGTTGCTGGGAGGCGGTGACCGACGAGGAAACCGCGGCGGTCACCCGATGGAGCAACGGATTCAAGGTATCCAGCGATCCGTTGAGCGCCGTAGCGATCTGGCCCAGCTCATCGCCCGAGCGTACCGGGGCGCGCCGCGAGAGATCGCCCTCGGCCATTCCCCGGATTACAGGGAGCATCGCGGCTACCGGGCGCTGCACAGAGGTGCGGACGATCCAGGCCAAGCTCAGGCATAGGCCGCCCAGCACGACCGCCAGACCGGCGATGGCGCCCCAGGCGCCCCTTTTGGCGTCGGCGAGGGCTGCCGCTAACGGGATCTGTACCACCAGTCCCCCCATCACGTCACCCAGTTTGAAATCCTTCTTGGGGCTGTCGGGATGGATGTTGTGGCAGTCTGCGCAGGTCTGAGCGGTTACCGCATCCGCAACGAAGAAGTGGAGCGAGGGCATGCCGTCTACCCATCGGATCTCGACCGGCTGGGCCTTTGGGTCCTTCACGAGCTGCTCCAGAGACTTCCTCTCGAACTCGTTTCTGGGCCCTTTGGCTTTGTTGATCGGCCAGAGACTCAGCAGGTCCGCCTTGAAGTACCCCTTCTCGTTCACCCTGGCGGTGACCTCGTGGACGAAGGTAGCCGGCAGCGGAATCCATCCCTTTTCGTCTCGATTCTGAGCGGTACCCGGCTTTATCTCGAAGCCGTCCTTCCGCAGTTTGCCCACGACGTGGCTGTTGTAGTAGGCGCGTTCCTCGACGATCTGCGCCGCGATGGCCTGCGCGGTCTGCCTGGCCTGGGATGCGATGGTCTGTGTGGCCTGGGTGTAGATGTAGTAGGCACCGGAGGCGCAGAGCACCACCGTGACGATTCCAAAGGGGACGATAATCTTACTGCCGATCCTCCACTGCGACAGCTTCATGAGACCCTCCTCACGCGAGCAGTTCCCTTCTCACCATAAATCGATTCCGACTAGTTCCGAGCGGCCGTCTCCACCGCTTCCCGAGCGGCCTCGGCGGCCGTTATCAGCACCTTCTCGATGTCCAGCAGAATCACCAGCTTCTCCCCGGTCTTGGCGAGCCCGTTGATAAAGGAGGTGTCCACTTGGCCGTACAGGTCGGGAGTGGGCTGAATATCGGCCCTGGCGACATTCAGGACGTCGGAGACGGCGTCCACGATGAAGCCCATGATCTTCCCCTGGATCTGGACCACCACGATAACCGTGAACTTGGTGTACCCCACCTCTGGCAGGCTGAATTTCTTCCGGAGGTCCACGATGGGGACGATCGTTCCTCGGAGGTTGAGTACTCCTTTAATGAAGGTCGGCGCGTTGGGAAGTGGGGTGATGGTCGAGAACCCTTTGATCTCCTGGATCTTCAGGATCTCCACCCCGTACTCCTCCTGACCCAGGGCAAAGGTGAGGAACTGCTGGACGTCACCGGCATGGTTTGTCTTGTCGATCGTCGCCTCGTTCATGTGCGTGTCTCCTTTCTCGAAGCCGTCAGCGCTCCCACACTCTCCCCTCCCTCTGTGAGGGAGAGAGCAAAGAGAGGGGGCGGACGGCTGGTTAAAACTCCTCGAATCCTTCGACTGCGCTCAAAGTGAGCGTCTCATGCGCGCCATTGGTCCCGGTAGCCGCCGCCCTCGCCCTGGGCGCCTCGATCTTGCCCCTCACCTTCGCCTTCAGGGGGACGATCTTACCCTTCGGTTCTTGGCTGACCGCTGATTGCTGAGGGCTAACCGCTGTCTCTCGTGCCACCTTGAACTTTCCCACCTCAACCGAGAGTATCTCCGCCTGCGCCGCGAGGGACTGGGCGGTGCTGGAGAGTTCCTCGGTCTGCGCGGCGTTCTGCTGGGTGACCCTGTCCATCTGGGTAACGGCCTTACCCACCTGCTCAATCCCCTGAAACTGCTCCTGGGAGGCTGCGCTGATCTCGGCAATAAGGTCGGCTACCTTCTTAACTCCAGAGACGATCTCGGTGAGGGTGTCACCCGACTCATTGACCAGCCTCGCGCCATTTTCAACCTTGGCCACGGAGTCCGTGATGAGGGCCTTGATCTCCTTGGAGGCACCGGCTGAACGCTGGGCCAGGGCCCGGACCTCACTGGCCACGACCGCAAACCCTCGCCCCTGCTCTCCGGCTCGGGCGGCTTCGACGGCGGCGTTCAGGGCGAGCAGGTTGGTCTGGAAGGCGATCTCGTCGATAGTCGTGATGATCTCGGCGATCTTCTTGGAGGACTGGGTGATCGCCGCCATGGAAGAGACGGCCTCTTTGACCACGGCGCCGCCCTTCTCGGCCCCATCCCGCGCCGAGACCGCAAGCTGGTTGGCCTGCTTGGCGTTATCGGCGTTCTGCTTCACGGTCGAGGTGATCTGCTCCAGGGAGGCCGCCGTCTCCTCCAAGGAGGAGGCCTGCTCCTGGGCGCCCGAGGAGAGTTGCTCCGAGCCCACGGCCAGTTCCTGAGAGGCGGTGGTTGCATGGGCGGCAGACTGCTTCACCTGGACGATGATGTCGTGGAGCTTGTCCACGAAGGTGTTAAACCACCGGGCCACCTCGCCGATCTCGTCGCGGCTCGTGACCGTCAACCGCTTGGTCAGATCCCCCTCGCCTTCGGCGATGTCCTTCAGGACCGCGACGACCTGGCTCAACGGTCTGGTAATCGAACTGACCGTTAACCACGTCAGGCAGAGGCTCGCCACAATCGAGATCGTCAGCAAGATCAGGGAGAGTCTCGTGGATCGCGCTGCACCGGCAAGCACCACTTCCCCGGCCTGCTTCGCTTGGACCTGCTGCTCAGAGACGACCGCCTGAATTGAGCTGAGGGCTTCCTCCGCGCTCTGCCGGCCCTTCGCCGCCATTGCGTTTCCCAGTACCCGATTGTCATCAAGATAGGCCTTCACGGCCTCTTGCATCGCCGTCCAAATGTCGTCCGAATGCTTCTGGATCTCTGCGGCCCGCTTGGGGTCGGCCGCCTGGAGGGCCTTCAGATGCTGATCCAACGCCTGGCGAGCCTGTTTGGCCTTGTCCTCGGAGTCATTGAGCTGACTGACGGCCAAATCTGTGAGCCAATATCGAAACTCGCTAAAGGTCTTGGCCACGGCATTCCCGGTCTCCAGCCGATCCAAGACGGCTCCCTGGAAGCGTACGGCCTCACCGCCGCGCACGAGATTTACCCGCAGATACCAGAGCGAGCCGCCGAGGAGCACCAGCGGCAACACGCTCATCAGAATAATCTTAGCCCGAATCGTGAGCAAAAATCGCCACGCGCTCTTCACCATGGCCTGCCTCCTTTGACTTCAACTCGGACCGGCGCAAGCTCCAGCGCCCTGCGGCAGGGCACGCGAAAGCCTGCGCCGGTCGCGAGATTACTTAGCGTAAATCACCACGCTGATCGCCCCGCCTACTTCATCCAGCTTGCCGCCCTCTTTCTTGCCCCCCGTGATGTCCTTCTCGCCTTTGGGCTCGCCATGACAGTCTAGACAGGATGCGCCGTAATACTCCGGGATCAACAGCCTGTACGCAGGCTTCCCCTTGTGTTCGCCCATTTCAGCGTACGCCTTGTTCTTGGTCCAGTCGTTGGCCTTGAGCTTGCTCTCGATGATCTGATCCTCCCAGGCGTCGGGAGCATTGGCCCGATTGCGCACATAGCTCTTGGGCGCGGTCAGCTTGATGCTCGCGGTCTCCTCGACCTTCTTCTTGAAGGTCTCTGCGACCCGATGGCCAAACGTCGCGGGCAGGAATCCCTTGAACCCCACCCCCGGCTTATTAATGAGCCCCTGGGCTTTGTCCATCACTTCCTTCATGGACTCCAGCATGGCCTGCGTCAGCTTACCCTCCAGCGTGCCACGATCGGTCCCCAGTTCCTTGTTGGTGGCCTTCTTGTAGTTCTCCTTGGCGAGGCCTACCACCTTTTCCGCGGTCAGCCCCTTATCGCCCTTTGTCTCATCATTGATGAGCTTCTGGTTCTCCGAGATAACCGCTCG
>JANGEZ010000265.1:0-3237 GCA_031838355.1 Candidatus Methylomirabilis sp. bin48
ATTTTCCTGTTGTGCAACTTTTTGGAGACGTCCATTTATACGCCTGCTGAGTAAACCGTCTAGATTCATGGCAGGAGCACCCCATTTGACAGATAGCGAAAATCTACGAGTCGCCCTAGGATCATTCGTATTGCCTCCTCTGGCGACAGCCGGTCAGTTTCAACTACTACTTCGGGTTCGGTCGGCTCTTCATAGGGATCACTGACACCGGTGAACTGGGGGATCTCGCCGGCGATGGCTTTTTTATACATCCCTTTGACGTCTCTGGCAAGGCATACCTCCAGAGGGCACTTCGTATAGATCTCGACGAACCGATCTATGCGTTTTCGCACGGCTTCGCGTGTATCCCGATAAGGAGATACGGCTGCGGCGATGGCAATCACGCCATTGCGGGAGAGTAGGTGGCACACATAGCCGATCCTGGTAATGTTGAGGTCTCGATCCTGGCGGCTGTAACCCAATCCCTGCGAGAGATGGCGCCGGACCTCGTCGCCGTCGAGAAGTTCAACCGGATACCTGAAAGATCGGAGCTGCGAGGCGAGAAGCTGAGCAAGTGTCGTCTTCCCCGAGCAGGGGAGGCCGGTAAACCAGACCGTGAAGCCGCTCATCATACGTAACCCCTCAGCGTTACCGTAATTCTGCAAGGTCATGATCGGGGGCCTCGAGGTGCCACCCGATGGAGGCAGCCTCTTCCAAAACCTTCAGGGTCTCACGGGCGGTCCGCTCCCAGGAAAACTGGCGGCAGCGTTCCTTCCCTGCGTGGACTAATGTGCGCCGGAGTCCCTCATCGGTCAGGACCTGATGTATCGTATCGGCGATCGCTTCCGGATCGTGAGGATCGAATAGGAGAGCGGCATCCCCCACAACCTCCGGGATGCTGGTCGCGTTGGAACAGACCACTGGGCATTCGGAGGCCATCGCCTCGAGGAGAGGGAGTGGGAACCCCTCGAACAGGGCGGGGAAGATCAGGAAGCTGGCGCCTCGATAGAGTAGGGGCATGTCACGCTTCTCAACATAGCCCAGCAGCCGGACCTGTCCAGTGAGGTCAAACTCTTCGGCTGCCTTCAAGAGGGCGTGGTGTCCCCCACGCGCGATGCCGGTGAGCACGCACGGAAGTTGGTCTCCGTACTTCGCTCGAAGCACGTGTAGGGCCTTGATCAGGGTGGTGTGGTTCTTATGCGGCCAAGTGTTGGCTGGGTAGAAGGCATACTGGGCGGGAAGGCTGTATTTCGACCGGACAGCCTTAAGGGCTGCCTCATCTCTCGATAACAGGAACTCATCCCCTGCAGCAAGCGGGATTGCGTGTACCTTTTCCGGACAGACGCCGTATCGGTCGATGATAGTGGCCCTAGAAAACTCAGAGAAGGTGATGACCTTTGCCGCATAGTGGCAGGATGCCGGAAGGTCTCTCCGCCTCCACTCAAGGAGATCTTTCCTGAAGAAATCCGGGTAGAATTCTGGTTGAAGGTCAGGGATCGACACAACAGAGGGAAGACGGCAATGCCGTGGTGCTAAGCTGATAAGAGGACAGAACCAGAGGTCGAGTTTGTGTTTGCGGATGTTGGCCAGCATATGGGCGCTAGCGGTGGCATTGACCAGCCAGCGCGAGAGGCGGGGAAGTCGCCGGCCTACGGACCCCACCACCTTCGCCGCTCCCCGTTCGGCATAGCGCAGGCCCTGCAAGCTCAGGGTTTGAACCCTGGCCACATTAGGGCGTTGACATTGAGCATCGAAGAGATGTCGGTTGTAACGGGCCACAAAGAGGTAGTAGGTGTGTTGGCGATCGATTGCCGTCAGGTGGGTCAGAAGGTTCGTGGTGTACGCTTCCATCCCGCCGATCTGGCCGGGGAAGAGCGGGAGGGTATTTACGCCGATACGCAAGGCGCTTCTTCCTTGAAGCAACTTTGACTCGACAAATAAGCCTGCCGATACCAATCGATAGTTCGCTTCAGCCCTTCCTCGAACGGCATATCGGCCTTAAATCCGAACTCTTGCTCGGCCCGGGAAGTGTTCAGGCATCGGCGCGGCTGGCCGTCCGGCTTGGTCGTGTCCCAGGTAATGGTCCCGGTAAAGCCGGTCAGTTTGGCGATAAGATGAACCAGGTCGCTGATCGAGATCTCGAAGCCGGCTCCCAGATTGACGGGATCGGGCTTGTCGTACCGCTCGGTCGCCAAGACGATTCCCTCTGCCGCATCCTCGACATACAGGAACTCCCGCGTAGCCTTGCCTGTCCCCCACACGACGATCTCGGATTGACCGTTGCTGATAGCATCGCAACATTTCTTGATGAGGGCCGGGATGACGTGTGAGGAGGTCGGATCACAATTGTCACGCGGACCATACAGATTGACCGGTAACAGATAGATGGCATTGAAGCCGTACTGATCACGGTATGCTTGCGCCTGGACCAGGAGCATCTTCTTGGCCAAACCATAGGGTGCGTTGGTTTCTTCCGGATAGCCGTCCCAGAGGTCCTCCTCTTGAAAAGGGATCGGAGCGAATTTGGGGTAGGCGCAGATCGTCCCTATCGCCACAAACTTTTCGACACCGTGAAGGCGGGCCTGCTCCATAAGCTGGACCCCCATCATCAGATTTTTGTAAAAGAACTCCCCGGGCCGCGCTCGGTTTGCGCCGATCCCGCCGACAACCGCGGCCAGGTGGATGACGATGTCAGGCGTGAAACTCCGCAAGACCTCGATGATCTTCTGCTCACTCGTGAGATCGTATTGGGCGCTCCTGGGGACAAACAGCTCCTCGCACCCTCGCGCTCGAAGCTGTTGCACCACTTGAGAGCCGAGGAACCCGGCGCCTCCGGTCACTAAGATTCGTTTCCCTTGTAGGGAATCCATTCACCGCTCCTTTTGAGCTTCCCTTGATATGGAGACCCAACCTTCTGCCGGTTGGGCTGATCTTTGCAGGTGATCAGGTTGCGCTCCAAGACTCCAGAATCAAAAAGCGTTCCAAGGGTTAAGAAAGATCGCCTATATTCTCCTAAAAGCAGGAGCGCGTGTCAAGTAAAACTCCCTTATTTCTTATGGTTTCCGAGCGCCATAGCCGCTTTTTATCACATTCACGCTGATTCACGCTGAATGAACTACCCCGCGGCAAGCCGCGGGGTATCGCTTCTGTTCCGGCCCGTCATTCCGGGCTTGACCCGCCTGCCCCGTACTGGATACGGGGGAATCCAGTCGGGCCCTCTGGATACCGGCTTTCGCCGGTATGACGAACTCGCGGCAA
>JANGEZ010000266.1:0-2092 GCA_031838355.1 Candidatus Methylomirabilis sp. bin48
AGAAAGATCTGAAACGGATCGAGCAAGAAAAGGCGCGGTGGGAGGCCGAGACGCTGAAGCCCGCCCTGATGAATGCGCCAGAGCGGGCCACGCGCTTTACCACCGCCTCGATGACCCCGGTCGAGCGCCTCTACACCCCGGTCGACCTGCCCGAGTGGGATTACGTGAAGGAGCTTGGATTTCCCGGCCAATATCCCTACACGCGCGGGGTTCAGCCGACGATGTACCGCGGCAAGCTCTGGACCATGCGGATGTTCGCCGGGTACGGTACCGCCTACGAAACCAACCGACGGTTCAAGTATCTGCTCGAACAGGGCCAGATGGGGCTGTCCACCGCCTTCGATCTGCCGACCTTGATGGGGTACGATTCGGACCACCCCTCTTCGGCCGGGGAGGTAGGCAAGTGCGGCGTCGCCATCGATTCGCTCGCCGACATGGAGACGCTGTTCGAGGGTATTCCGCTCGGCGAGGTCACGACCTCCATGACGATCAGCTCGCCCGCCTCGGTCTTGTGGGCGATGTATATCGCCGTCTGCGAGAAGCAGGGCGTCCCGTATCATCAGATTGGCGGGACGCTCCAAAACGATATCCTGAAGGAGTACATCGCGCAGAAAGAGTATATCTATCCGATCGAACCTTCGGTCCGGCTGGTGACCGACACCATCCTGTTCGGTGCGCAGCACCTGCCGCGTTGGAATACCGTCAGCATCAGCGGGTACCATATCCGGGAGGCGGGGGCCACCGCATTACAGGAACTCGCCTTCACACTGGCTGACGGCATGGTCTACGTGGAGGAGAGCATCAAGGCGGGTCTTGAGGTCGACGCGTTTGCCCCGCGCCTCTCCTTCTTCTTCGATTGCCACAACGACCTGTTTGAGGAAGTGGCTAAGTTCCGGGCAGCGAGAAGACTATGGGCTCGGATCATGCGGGAGCGGTTCGGGGCGAAAGATCCTCGATCCTGGTTGCTGCGGACGCATGCCCAGACGGCCGGTTGCACCCTCACCGCCCAGCAGCCGCGCAATAACATCGTCAGGGTCGCGATTCAGGCGCTGGCCGCCGTCCTGGGTGGTGCGCAATCGCTGCACACCAACGCCATGGACGAGGCGTTGGCGCTCCCGACGGAAGAAGCCGCCACCATCGCGCTACGGACGCAGCAGATCATCGCGCATGAGAGTGGCGTCACCAACACGGTCGATCCGCTGGCCGGCTCTTACTACGTCGAGACGTTGACGAATCAGATGGAGGAGGGGGTCTGGGAGTACTTCCGGAGGATCGAGGATCTGGGCGGGATGATCCGGGCGATCGAGAAGGGCTTCCCGCAGCGCGAGATCGCCGATGCCGCCTACGCGTATCAGCAGGCCATCGAACGGGGCGAGAAGATCATCGTTGGCGTAAATCGATTCACAGCAGACGAAGAGGCGCCGATCCCGACCCTCACCATCGACCGGGAGGGCGAGGCGCGGCAGATCGAACGCCTGCAAGCGCTTCGCCGCTCACGCGACAAGGAGGCGGTGATGCGGTCGCTGGAGGCGCTTCGCCAGGCTGCTGCCGGCAACGACCCGTGGGGAAAGGATCTGTTGATGCCGAGGATTCTTGACGCAGTTCGAGCCTACGCGACCTTGGGCGAAATCATGGATGTCTTCCGCGATGTCTGGGGCGAATACAAGGAGTCGTCGATCATTTAGCCATTGATTCAAATGTCCCCCCCCACTGGCGTAGGGGCGACCCTTGTGGTCGCCCGATCTGGGCAGGCACAAGGCCTGCCCCTACAAGGGGAGGGTAAGGGAGGGGGTGCAGGTGGGGCACTACCCCTAGCCAGCGTGAGGATTTCAGTGTAGGGGCAGGGCTTGTCCCTGCCCGATTGAGGCAGTCGAAGCCGTTACAGGAGCGTACGGATGTCGGAGGAGCGAAAGATCCGCGTGTTAATCGCCAAGCCGGGCCTTGACGGGCACGATCGGGGCGCCAAAGTCATCGCCAGGGCCTTCCGCGACGCCGGGATGGAGGTGATCTACACCGGGCTCCGGCAGACGCCGGAGATGATCGTGAACGCGGCCATCCAGGAAGACGTGGACGCCATCGGTATGTCCTGTCT
>JANGEZ010000267.1:0-5298 GCA_031838355.1 Candidatus Methylomirabilis sp. bin48
GGCCGCCGCGAGGCGATATCGAGGAAGACCCCGCCGTGCGGACTCCCGCGACCGGCTTTTACCTCCGAGTTGATCGCCCGCGCCACCTCATCGCGCGGCAGCAGATCGGGCGTACGCCGGTTGTGCTTCTTGTCCGTATACCACTTATCGGCCTCAACCTCATTGTCGGCGGTCTCGGCTTTGAAGAACTCCGGGATGTATCGGAACATGAAGCGCTCGCCGCTACTATTCCGCAGTGTCCCGCCGTCGCCACGTACCCCTTCAGTCACGAGGGTCCCCCGCACCGAGGGCGGCCACACCATCCCGGTCGGGTGAAACTGGTACGACTCCATGTCGATCAGATCCGCACCGGCATCGAGGGCCAGCATGGTACCGTTGCCGGTACACTCCCAGGAGTTGGAGGTGAACTTCCATAGCTTGCCGATCCCGCCGGTCGCAAGGATCACCGCCTTCGCCATCACGACGATGAACTGACCGGTGCTGCGCCGATAGCCGAACACGCCGCTCACACGATCGCCGTCTTTGAGCAGGCGCGTTACGGTGCATTCCATGTAGACCTCGATCCCCTGAGCCACCGCGTGCTGCTGCAGCGTGCGGAGCATCTCAAGGCCCGTCCGGTCGCCGACGTGGGCCAGACGCGCGTAGCGGTGGCCGCCGAAGTCGCGTTGCAGAATGAGCCCATCCTTGGTCCGGTCGAACACCGCACCCCACCGTTCCAGCTCCAGGACGCGCTCCGGCGCTTCTTGGGCGTGCAGTTGGGCCATCCGCCAGTTGTTCAGCAGCTTGCCGCCTCGCATCGTATCGCGGAAATGTACTTGCCAGTTGTCCTCTGGATAGACGTTACCGAGGGCGGCCGCGATTCCGCCCTCGGCCATGACCGTATGGGCCTTGCCCAGGAGCGACTTACAGATAAGGCCCACGGAGACGCCCTGCGCCTTGGCTTCGATGGCTGCGCGCAGGCCAGCACCACCGCCACCGATGATGAGCACATCGTGTTCGTAAGTCTCGTACTGCTCCCGCGCCATCAGAACAGTCTCATATCGCTGATGATGCCCATCGACAGGAGGCGAATGTACAGATCAGTCAATCCTACGGAAAAGAGGCTGAGCCAGAACCAGAGCATGTGACGCTCGTTGAGCCGGCTCACCTGATTCCAGAGGGCGTGCCGGGATGGGCAGCGCGAGAAACAGTCAAGCCGCCCGCCGATGAGGTGTCGAAAGGAGTGGCAAGAGGTCAGGTAGAGACTCAGGAGGGCGACATTAGCCACCATCACGAGTGAGCCCGTCCCCGCGCCGAGCCGGCCGTCAAAGACGACACTGCGGGCGGCGTGATACCACAAGATGATTAGCTCGACCATGGCCAGGTAGAGAAAGTAACGATGGAAATTCATGAGGAACAGGGGGAAACGGGATTCCCCTGTATAGCCGGCCCGCGCGTCAGCAACCGCGCAGGCCGGCGGGGCCAGCAAGAAAGAGCGATGGAAGGCCTTCCGGAAGTAGTAGCAGCTCAACCGAAAGCCCGCCGGGGCCCAGAGGATCAGGAAGGCCGGTGAGAGCGGCCACCATTCAGGCTTGGCGAACGGTGGATAGAAAGGAGAAAGGTAGTTCTTATAGTCGTAGTGGGCTCCCTGAAGGACCGCCCATGTCGTGTAGACCATGAACCCGCCAAGCGTCAGCACTATCAGCATCGGCTGTAGCCACCAGATCTCCCTTCGCGCGGTTGCTGCCACGACCCACCCCTGCTGGTTGTTGAATCGCTCGTCGGCCATGAGTCTCTGAGGGGCCAACGGTTGTACTATCGCCTTGGCCGGCTACTTTTTCTTTGCGGGCCGGGCTTTGGCCTTCATCTGCTCCTCCATCAGTTGCATCTGCGTCTTCATCTCATCGAGTTCCTTCTTCATCGCCTCGCTCTCACCCTTCAACGTCACCGCCTCAGCTTTAAGGTCTGCATTCTCCTTCTGAAGAATTGTCACCTGCCCTTTCAGTTGCTCATTCTCCTTCTTGATCTCCTGCCCGCAGCCTGCGACCAACAGCCCTACAGCCAGCACCAAGGAACCCAGATATCTGCTTCTCAGTTGCATCACGGCTCGTTCTCCTCCTGTTAAGGGTGCACAGTTAACCGTCTTCAGTTCAGGCAACTACTCAGGTATTTAGGCTATAGGCTGAAGGCTGTTAGTCGTTGCACACGGACCGAATCAAGACGCACTTCGTCGGCCAGTTCAAACGCTCTAAGCTTGGTATGATCTCGCATGGCGCGTTCCTACAGTCTAACAGCCTACAGTCTATCTACCTGAGTAGTTACCAGTTCAGAGCTTCAGGATGTCAACCAGCTCTTTCACTCCGGCCGCCGATCGGTTCAGGGCGGCCGTCTCACCGGGTGTCAGCCTGATTTCTATGACCTGTTCAACGCCGTCGGCGCCAAGTTTGACCGGGACACCGACGCATAACCCGTGTATCCCGTACTCTCCTTGCAGATAGACGCAGCAGGGCAGGATCTTCTTCTTATCCTTCAGAATCGCCTCTACCATCTCCACGACTGAGGCACCCGGCGCGTAATACGCGCTTCCCGTTCCAAGCAGCGCCAGTATCTCCCCCCCACCCCCGGCTGTCCGCTTTACCAGCGCCTCAATCCGGTCGGGCGGCAGCAACTCGGTGATCGGAATCCCGGCCACCGTGGAAAAGCGAGGCAGGGGAACCATCGCGTCGCCATGGCCGCCGAGTACGCAGGCATGAACATTCTCAACCGAAACCCGAAGCTCCTGCGCGATAAAGGTCTGTAGTCGCGCGGCGTCCAGCACGCCCGCCATACCGATGACCCGCTCTCGAGCAAAACCGCTTCGCTTGAGCGCCAGTTGGGTCATTGCATCAAGCGGGTTACTCACGATGATGAGGATACAGTTCGGCGAGTGGGCCACAACCTGCTCGACCACATCGCCTACGATCCTGGCGTTCGTATGGAGCAGATCATCCCGACTCATCCCCGGCTTTCTGGGAATACCGGCCGTCACAACCACAATGTCGGAGTGAGCGGTGTCCCGATAGTCCTTCGTGCCAATGATACGGCTGTCAGAGCCCAGAACCGGACCCGTCTGAAGCAGGTCCAGCCCCCGTCCATGTTGGACGCTCTCCATGATATCGATCAGCACCACATCGGCCAGCTCTTTCGCAACGAGATACTGACCAACGGTGGATCCAACGTTACCCGCACCGCCAGCTACGGTTACCTTCGATCGCATCAGCCCCCTCCAGTTGCGCTTCCCCGGGCTAGCCCCAATGGTCACTTTAGCCGTTCGTGGTGAGCCTGTCGAACCACAATTACCCTTCGACAAGCTCAGGGCAAACGGTTGGGAGAGCCTAAGTGAGCAATATTGTGGCTAGCCCATGTTCTCAATAACCGCTGTAGCGAATTCGGAGCACTTCAGCTCCTTGACGTCAGTGGCCCCCTCGGCTCGCATCAGCCTGGCAAAGTCATAGGTGACCTGTCTCCGAGCAATGGTCTCCTCCAGCCCACGGACCACCAGGTCCGCCGCCTCGTTCCAACCGAGGTGCCGCAGCATCATCTCGCCGGAGAGGATAACCGAGCCAGGATTCACCTTATCCAGGTCGGCGTATTTCGGCGCTGTGCCATGGGTCGCCTCAAAGATTGCGTGACCGGTACGATAGTTGATATTCCCCCCAGGAGCAATACCGATCCCACCAATCTGGGCGGCGATAGCGTCCGAGAGATAGTCGCCATTCAGGTTCAGCGTCGCGATCACATCGAACTCATCGGCTCGTGTCAGGGTCTGCTGCAGCGTAATATCGGCGATCGAGTCCTTAATCATCAGCTTGCGCTTCCACTGCCCATCACCATGCGTTGGCCACAGCGCAAGAGCGGCCTCGACCTCCTCGCGGATCTTCGCCTGCCGGTCTGGTGTCATATCTTTATAGCCGGGTTCGATGGCCACGGCATTCGCCTCAACCGTAAGATTGGGCTTTTTCTCCTTGTTGTCGAGAATCCAACTCTCTCGAAGACTGATCGTCTCGTGATGGTATTTGCCGGCCGCCAGGGCATATCCCCAGTCCCGAAAGGCGCCCTCTGTAAACTTCATGATGTTCCCCTTGTGGACCATCGTCACGGACTTTCGCTTGTGTCGGAGCGCGTATTGAATCGCGGCTTCGATCAGCCGCTCACTCCCTTCTCGACTGACCGGTTTAATCCCGATCGCAGAGCTCTCCGGGAAGCGGATCTTCTTGACGCCCATCCTGTCCTGAAGGAAGTGGATGACCTTACTGACCTCTGGCGATCCGGCTTCCCACTCGATCCCGGCGTAGATATCCTCTGTATTCTCTCGGAAGATCACCATATCGACCAACTCAGGACGCTTCACAGGGCTTGGGACGCCGCGAATGTACCGGACCGGCCTGAGACAGACATAGAGGTCGAGAAGCTGGCGAAGCGCCACGTTCAGGCTCCGGATACCACCGCCCACTGGCGTCGTGAGTGGTCCCTTGATCCCAACCACGTACGTGCGGAAGGCTTCAATGGTCTCCTCCGGCAACCAGGTCTTGAGGGCATTAAACGCCTTCTCGCCCGCATAGACCTCGAACCAGACGATACGGCGCTTCCCGCCGTAGGCTCTTTTCACCGCCGCATCGAATACGCGAACCGAGGCGCGCCAGATGTCGCGGCCTGTCCCGTCACCTTCGATGAACGGAATGACCGGATCGTCAGGGACGACCAACTGACCGTCTTTCACGGTAATTGCGCAGCCCTCTTTCGGTGGCTGAAGCCCTTCACATCGCTCTATCATCGACCTCTCCCTGACCAGCATCCTTTCCCGTACACCGGCCTCATTCGCTAGCAGGCGTAACAGGTCCTTCGACCCACCAGTGTTACCGGAAGATTATGTATTAGGAACACGCGAAGAGTGAACTTACGAAGACCTTCAAACCCGTGACAGGCGCACGCTAACACGAACGCCAGAGGGGTGTCAAGCCATAGTGCTCGATGCTCACAACCGTGTCACGGAATGATCGTGAACGCCCTGTTACGCGAAAGCCGGTAGATGCGAAAATCCCGGTCCGGAGTAAAGATCGTGGTGAGTCCACGCTCTTCAGCCAGATCCATCGGGACGTTCTGGTACTTACTCATCAGTGTGGCGATTCGCTCCAACTGCTGGGGCATCTCGACGATGAGATCTCCCCGACGGCACAGGCGCCACAAGGTGTCACCCATGTCCCCGGACTGTTTTGTTGCCTATGTCCATGACCGGTCACTCTTTGTATATGACACGTAAATGGTCGCTGTCCCGATTTA
>JANGEZ010000268.1:0-5869 GCA_031838355.1 Candidatus Methylomirabilis sp. bin48
CTCGTTGCCACGGTAGGGCTGGCTGCATTTTTGGGTCATCTGTATCCGCTCTTTCTCGGCTTTCGCGGGGGGAAGGGAGTCGCCACCGCCTTGGGGGTGCTGCTCGCACTGTTTGCGAAGATCGCGTTGCTGATTGTGGGTGTCTGGTTGTTGATCGCCGCCCTCTTTCGCTATTCGTCTCTTGCCGCTGTCGGCACCTGCATCACGTGCCCCCTTCTCGTCTGGGTTCTTGATGGCCGACCGCCCTATGTGGGCTTGACGATTATTATCTGCGGGTTCATCCTCGTTCGGCACCGGGAAAACCTGGGACGCCTTATGGCGGGGCAAGAGGGGAAGATCGGACAAAAGCAGCGGGGAGCGGATCTACCTCGGCCCGATCGGCTCGCCTCGTAAGGACAAGACATGTCTCTCATCGTTCAGAAATACGGCGGAAGCTCCGTAGCGGATGTCGAACGAATTAAAAATGTGGCGCGTCGAGTGGTGGAGACTAAGCTCCAGGGGCACGACTTGGTCGTGGTGCTCTCAGCCATGGCTGGAGAGACCGACCGCCTGTTAGGCCTTGCCGCCAAGATCTCCGATACTCCGGATGAACGCGAGCTCGACGTCATCGTGACCACCGGGGAACAGATCTCGATCGGTCTCCTGTCGCTGGCTATCCAACAGCGCGGGCACAAGGCCCGCTCTTTTACTGGAGCCCAGGTCAGGATCCAGACCGACACTGCCCACACTAAGGCAAAGATCGTGAGCATCGAAGCTGACCGGGTACAACAGGCGCTTCGGGAGGGAGCCATCGTCATCGTCGCCGGGTTCCAGGGGGTGACGGCGGAAGAGGACGTGACGACGCTGGGGCGTGGCGGATCAGACCTGACGGCGGTGGCCATGGCGGCGGCGCTGAAGGCCGACCTCTGCGAGATCTATACCGATGTGGAGGGGGTCTACACCGCTGACCCGAATGTTGTTCCAGAGGCGAGGAAGCTCGGGAAGATCTCCTATGATGAGATGCTCGAGATGGCTAGCTTGGGGGCGAAGGTGCTTCAAGCCCGAGCTGTAGAGTATGCCAAGAATTACGGCGTGCCGGTTCACGTCCGTTCCAGTTTCAATTCAAACCAGGGGACACTGGTGGTCCAGGAGGATGCGGAGATGGAGAGGGTAGTGGTCTCTGGGATTGCCTGCGACAGAAACGAGGCGAAGATTACTGTGCTGCGCGTGGCGGATCGTCCGGGGATCGCAGCCAAGCTGTTCGGCCGGGTTGCGGAGGCCAATATTGTAGTGGATATGATCGTCCAAAACATCAGCCAGGATGGGACTACCGATATCTCGTTCACGGTCCCGAAGTCGGACTTTCCCAAGGCGATGCGGCTCCTGAACGGGGTGGCTCAGGAGATCGGCGCTCAGCAGGTTGAGGGTGACGACAGGATCGCCAAGGTCTCCATCGTGGGGGTGGGGATGCGGACTCACTCCGGGGTGGCTGCGAGGATGTTTGAGGCCCTGGCACGCGAGAACATTAACATCACAATGATTAGCACCTCCGAGATCAAGATCTCCTGTCTGATCGATGCCAAGTACGGAGAGCTGGCTGTCCGAATTTTGCACGAGACCTTCGGCCTGGCCGAGCGCAATGTGATCGAGGAGCGTGCGTGAAGGGGACGTACACCAGGCGTGAGGCGATCGCTGCCGGCCTCTTTGGCGTGGCTGTCGCCGGCATTGTGTGGGGTCCTGTCATTCTTCGTCCGTTCGGTTCTGCCCCTGTCATTGATCTTCGAACGCTCCAGCTTCAGCAAGACCGGCCCGCTGCGCAGCCCTCTCTGTCGCCGCCGGCCAGGGTCACAAAGGCAAAACCGGCCCGCCGGGTGGACATTAACCATGCGGATGCCGTAACGCTTCAGGTGCTGCCAGGAATCGGTCCGACACTGGCCCAGCGGATCATCACCCATCGGAAGGACTATGGCCGGTTTACAGACGCTAACGGGCTTATGGGGGTTGAAGGGATCGGTTCGAGGCGATTCGAGAAGCTTGAGCCATGGATCGAGGTACGCTGAGCGATGAGCTATCGTGTTCGCCTGGAGATGTTTGAGGGCCCCCTGGATCTCTTGCTCTATCTGATTCAGGTCAACGAGATCGACGTCTACGACATCCCTATTGCCAAGATTACCCAGGAATACCTGGGATGCTTGGCCGGGATGGAGGATCTTGATCTGGAGATCGCAGGAGAGTTTCTGGTGCTGGCTGCCACGCTGATCCATATCAAGTCGAAGATGCTTATCCCGGTGCAGGAGTCGGTAGCCGAGGGAGAGTCTGCGGACGACCCGCGGCAGGAGCTGGTGGAACGTCTCCTGGAGTACAGGCGATTCAAGGAGGCGGCCATGAAGTTCGAGGAGTTGGAAGCGGGGCAGGCGCTGCTCTATGTGAGGCCTGCCGATACCGCGGCTCCGATCGCCGAGGGCCCTCTGGAGGTCAGCCTGTCCGCGCTGCTTCGCGCATTTACGGCGATCATGCAGCGCACACCAGAGGCGAGGGCGGTCGAAATCACCCCGGACACGATCAATGTGGGAGAGCGAATGGTGACAGTGTTGGATCGGCTGACCCTTCAGAGTCCTGTATCGTTCTTGGCCCTGTTCGATGGGGTAACGACTCGCGCCCTATTAATCGCGACCTTTCTCGGGCTGCTCGAGCTGTTACGTCGGGGCTTGGTCCGAGCCCGGCAATCGGATCCGGGAAGCGAGATCACTATCTATCGAACCGTGGAAGCGGTGGTGGGGGCCGATGGACACCCCGGCTGATCTCGGCCCGATTGGAGTTCTTGAGGCTTTGTTGTTTGTCTCCGAGGCGCCACTACCGCTGGAACGGATCGAGGAGGTCCTCGACGGGTGCTCAAGGGCAGAGGTAAGCCGGTTGCTCGCCGACCTACAGGAAAAATACCGGCAACCGGACCGAGGACTTGTCGTGACTGAGGTTGCCGGGGGCTATCGCCTGGCGACAAAACCCGAGGTGGCCCCGTGGGTCCAGCGGCTTCGTGGGTCCAAACCGGCCAGACTGTCCAGGGCCGCGCTTGAGACGCTGGCACTTATTGCCTATAAGCAGCCGATCACCAAGATAGAAATCGAGGCGATCCGAGGGGTCATGGTGGACGGGGTCGTAAAGACGCTCGTGGAGCGGGATCTAATCCGGATTCTCGGACGAAAGCCAGAGGTGGGCAGACCGATCCTCTACGGGACCAGCAGATCCTTCTTAGAATACTTTGGATTTAAGGATCTCTCGGAGCTGCCGACCATGAAGGAGATCGAGGCACTGACCCCAAGCCCTGTCCCAGAGGATACTAACCGGGGAGCGACCGAAAAGGAGGCGTCAGACGAGGCAGTTGATCAAACCGAGAAGGCAGAATGAATCGACCGATGGTGACCAGGAACGGCTGCAGCGATATCTCGCCAGAGCCGAGCTGGGCTCGCGCAGGAGCTCTGAGAAGCTGATCCTCGAGGGGAGGGTCTGCGTCAATAATCAGGTCGTCACGCAGCTTGGGACAAAGGTCTCACCGGGCATCGATAAGGTGACGTGCGATGGTAAGCTTGTCACCCCATCGGATAGTCTGGTCTACATCATGCTGCATAAACCGGCAGGCGTGCTGACCACCTTATCCGATCCTCGCGGCCGGCCGATCATCAGCGACCTCCTGCCGTCGGAAGGGCTGCCAAGGCTCTTTCCTGTCGGGCGTCTCGACTATCAGACAGAAGGACTCGTGCTTCTGACGAATGATGGAGCGTTGGCCTACGGGCTCATGCACCCCAGCTTCGAGATCGAGAGGGAGTATCTTGCCAAGGTCCGTGGGTGCCCCACGCTCGCCAATCTGGCCAAGTTGAAGGCGGGAGTGGTGTCGGATGGGGAGAAGCTGTGGGCTACCCAAGCCAATATCGTGACCCGTGGGGCAAGCTCCGCGTGGCTCAAACTTGTCGTACACCAGGGACGGTATCACGAGATCCGACGGCTCTGCGATGCCATCGGCTACCCGGTGCTGCAGCTCCAGAGGGTTCGTATCGGGCCCCTTGTCTTGGGGAAACTGGCCAAAGGGTGCTGGCGACGACTCAACCTCGGGGAGCTGGCCAGCATCCGTCGCGTGGTGGGACTGAGAACTGCCTGATGGGGCATGGTGGCGGACGCGGGTAGCGCGCGCCCCCGCCTGGGCTGGGGAGCCGGATGAAGATTACGAAGTTACGGCATAAGATCGATCAGATCGATTCGAAGATCGTGACGCTGCTCAACGAGCGTGCCGAGGTTGTGTTCAGGGTCGGACAGGAAAAGGCTAAGGCAAATATGGACCTCCACGTGCCGCACCGCGAGGAGGAGATCTTCACCCGCCTGATGCGGCAGAATACGGGGCGCTTTCCGACTCACGCGATTCGGCCTGTTTTTCGCGAGATCATCTCAGCCTGTCGATCCCTGGAAGGTCCGCTAAAGCTGGCCTACTTTGGCCCGGAGGGAACGTTCACTCACTTGGCCTGCGCGCGGCGGTTCGGGGTATCGGCCCACTTTGTGCCGGTTCGCTCGATTGGCGATGTCTTTGCCGAGGTGGAGAAGGGAAATGTCGAATACGGGGTGGTGCCGATCGAAAACTCCAGTGAAGGTGTGGTCAGCCATACCCTGGATATGTTTGTGGAGTCGGACCTGAAGATCTGTGGGGAGATTCTTTTAGAGGTATCTCATAGCCTTCTGTCCAAATCAGGCGATCTGAGGAAGGTAAAAAAGGTCTACTCGCACCCGCATGCCTTCGCCCAGTGCAGGAAATGGCTGGAGGCGAATCTACCCCGAGTTCCGCTCTATGAGGCTTCGAGTACGGCTGCGGCGGCGAAGCTCGCGACAAAGGAGCTGACAGCGGCTGCAATTGCGAGTGAACTGGCTGCCAGCCTGTACAACCTTAAAGTCATTTCTCGGAAGATTGAGGATACCTCTCGTAATTTCACGCGATTCTTGATAATAAGTCAGACCCCCACTGCACCCAGTAATCGCGATAAAACCTCCTTGATGTTCTCGATCAAAGACCGGGTCGGAGCGCTGTACCGCATCCTTGAACCGTTCGCGAAGCATCAGATTAACCTGACCAAGGTCGAGTCCAGGCCATCCAAGACCAAAGCCTGGGAGTATATCTTCTACTTGGACATTGAGGGCCACCTCGCCGATGAGCCTGTGAAGGCGGCGCTCACGCTCCTGCAAGAGGAGTGTCTGTTCCTGAAGGTCCTCGGTTCGTACCCCAGAGGAAGCTCGATCGAGGCCTAGTGCCGTTCCAACTCGTTGTGGTTAATTCCAGCAAGCAAATGGATTCAAGCTTTACTCAGGACCGTATCCCTTCTCCATGGGTCGATTAAGTTGGAACGGCACTAGGAGAACCTCAAGAGTTATGGCCAAGTTATTGGAAGACCTCGCCTCTCCATATCTTCATGGGCTCGTGCCTTACACCCCTGGGAAGCCTATCGGGGAAGTGGAGCGTGAGCTCGGGATCACAGGGGCCGTCAAACTGGCGTCAAATGAGAACCCCCTGGGCCCTTCGCCACTGGCGCTCCGCGCCTTACGAGACGCGCTGCTAGAGAGCCACCGGTACCCCGATGGCGGCGGCTATTACCTGAAGCAGGGGTTAGCGAGGCACCTCGATCTGACACCGGGCCATCTGGTTCTGGGGAACGGCTGTAACGAACTCCTTGAGCTGATGGCCCGATGCTTCCTGCTTCCGGGAGACGAAGTGGTCATCGCTGATCCGGCATTTGTCATCTATGGGATGCTGGCCCATCTGCAGGGATGCACCACGGTCCGCGTACCGCTGAAGGCGTGGACTCACGATCTTGAGGCCATGGCGAAGGCCGTGACCCTCAAGACTAAGATGGTC
>JANGEZ010000269.1:0-2010 GCA_031838355.1 Candidatus Methylomirabilis sp. bin48
CCCCTCCGGGTAGAGGCTGGGGTGATCCATGTCCTGAACGAGCTGGCCGGGGAGGGCCACGTCTACTACCCCCTTGACGGCCTTACGAAGGCGAGCGCCGGCATTCTGGAGGTGGACGAGGATCTGGTGACCCAGGCGGTTGAGCGGCTTCAGCACGAGGAGCGGGTCATCTGTGAGCCGGGGCCGCAAGGGGTGGCGGTCTATCTCGCCTCGCTATATGCGGCGGAGGAAGGGGTGACTCGACGCCTGCTGGCCCTGGCTGAAGAAGGTGACGCGCCCCCTGCGGATATCGACATCGAACGCGCTATCCTCTGGGCGGAGCAGGCGAATAGGCTGCACTTGGCGGAGCAACAGAAGGAGGCGATTCGTGAGGCCCTCATACGCAAGGTGCTGGTCATCACCGGCGGCCCCGGTACCGGCAAGACGACCATCCTGAGGTGTATTCTCCAGATCCTGGAGAAGAAACACCGCCGGATGCTGCTCTGCTCTCCCACGGGACGGGCGGCAAAGCGAATGAGCGAGGCCACGGATCGGCAGGCCAAGACCATCCACCGCCTCCTGGAGTTCAGCCCCAAGGATGGCCGGTTCAAGCGGGACCAGCACAGACCGCTCGATGCCGATCTGGTGATTGTCGATGAGGCCTCGATGATCGACGTGGTGCTGATGAACTCCCTCCTGAAGGCCATCCCAGTGGGCGCCGGTCTGATTCTGGTCGGTGATGTGGATCAGCTTCCATCGGTCGGACCGGGCGCCGTGCTACGCGACATCATCGCATCGGGCCTTGTCCAGGTCATCCGACTGTCCGAGATCTTCCGGCAGGCTCGGGAGAGCCAGATTGTCGTCAATGCCCACCGGATCAATCATGGGGATCTCCCGTACTGCACTGATTGGGAGGGCCAGGAGCAAGGCGACTGTTACCTGCTCGCCAAGCAAGAGGCTCTGGAGGTTCAGGCGGCGATCCTGGAGCTGGCATCAAGCGGTCTGCCACAGCGGCATCGCGTGGACCCGCTGGAGGAGTTGCAAATCCTCAGTCCGATGCAGAAGGGGCCTATCGGCGCCATGCAACTGAATCAGGCGCTGCAGGCGCTCCTGAACCCGTCAGGGCCGGAGCTGCTTCGCGCCGGTCGCCTCTACCGGCTTGGGGACCGCGTGATGCAGATCAGGAACAACTACGAGAAGGACGTCTACAACGGTGACATCGGCCGGATCGTCAAGCTCGACCTGGAGGACCGCGAGGTCACCGTCCGGTTTGACGACCGCCAGGTCACCTACGACTTTAATGAGTTGGATGAACTGGTGCTCGCCTACGCCATCACGATCCACAAAAGCCAGGGCAGCGAATACCCCGTCGTGGTCATCCCGGTTCACACAGCGCACTACGTCATGCTTCAGCGCAACCTTCTCTACACCGCCCTCACACGAGGCAAGCGCCTGGTCGTCCTGGTGGGGACCAAGAAGGCGATCGCCATCGCCGTGAAGAATCATAAGATCCAGCTTCGCTACACCGGCCTCGTCGACCGGCTCCAAAGAGGCCGCCAGGAGCCCGCGCTCTCACTGATGCTTCCCGAGTAACATCCCATGAGGCTAGGCTGCACCACGGCGCACGAAAAGGCATTCACCCTATCCCCCCATCCTGCCCTTCCCCCACAAGGGGAGAAGGAACACCTCATATGGACTCCTCCCCCCCTCGGAGGGGGAGGATAAAGGTGGGGGGGATTTCCTAAGGAAGGGCTATGGCTGCGAAGCCGTCAAGAAAGGTCACCAGTGAGCGAGCGAGATCAGGCAGAGACCGACTTAGCAAACAGGAGCGCACAGCTCCTGGGGTTGCTGACTGAACGGCGTGAGCGACTTGCCGCCCAGATCCGTCGTGCGCTCGCTGAGCGGCGGGAGGAGTCCCAGATGCGGGACGCGCCGGGTTCTCACGGCTGGGGGGCGGCCCCTGAGGGTAATATCAGCCTGGCCATGGTGGCCCAGCAACAGCAGATGCTCCAGCAGATCGACACGGCCATC